>NZ_JBHXTL010000027.1:2884-76242 GCF_042677365.1 Kitasatospora sp. NPDC127116 | reverse complement strand
CAGTTCCCCGGCCCACCCCCCCCCCCCCCCCGCTCGGCCCCCGCCCCCCGCCCACGGCTGGGGCGCCGGCCCAGCGTCTGGGGTTAGCCTTGTCCCCGCCGCCGGTCCGGTACGGCACCCGGCCCGCTGCACCCTTGCGCGGCGTGCGGCCCGGCGTCCCCGTACCGGGGCTCAGGGCGAGGTCTGGGCGGCTGCCAGCTCGCCGAGGGTGACGTCGGCGGTCTTGGTGGCTCCGTTGCGGGTGTAGGTGACGGTGACCTTGGTGCCCGGGCTGAGCGAGGCGAGCGCGGTGGTGAGCGCGTTCAGCGAGTCCACCTGGGTGTCGCCGATCTTGGTGATGACGTCCCCAGCCTGGAGCCCCGCCGAGGCCGCCGCCCCGCCCGGGGTGACCTCCACGATGACCGCGCCGGAGGGCTGGAACTGCTGGTTGAAGCTGGTCCGGGCGGTGATGCCGAGCGCGGCCCGGCCGGAGTTGGTCACCTTGCCCTGCTTGATCAGCTGGTCGGCGATGTTGGTGATGGTGCTCGCCGGGATGGCGAAGCCGATGCCGGGGGCGGCCGCGCCGTTGGTCTGCGGCTCGGTCGCGGCGAGGGTGTTGATGCCGATCACCTTGCTGTCCAGGTCGGCCAGCGCACCGCCGCTGTTGCCCGGGTTGATCGCCGCCGAGGTCTGCACCATGTTGCTGATCGTGGCGCCCGGCGACCCCGGGCCCTGGGGCTCGGAGACGGTCCGCCCGATGGCCGAGACGATGCCCTGGGTGACGCTGCTGGAGAGGCCCAGCGGGCTGCCCATGGCGAGGGTGATCTGGCCGATCTGGACCTTGCCCGAATCGCCGAAGCTGGCCGGCTTGAGGCCGCTCGGCGGGTTGTTCAGCCGGATCACCGCGAGGTCGGAGTCGGGGTAGCTGGCGACCAGGCCGGCGTCCAGCGCCGTGGTGCTGTTGGCGAGGGTCACCGTGAAGGTGGTCGCGGTGCCGACCACGTGGGCGTTGGTGACGATGTCGCCCTTGTCGTCGTAGACGATCCCGGACCCGAGGCTGTCGCCGGTGGTGATCTGCACCACGGAGGGCAGCACGTTGGCGATCACCGCCTGGTAGGCGTCCTGCAACTGGATCCCGCCGTTCGACTGGCCGGACGACGAGGCGGCCTGCGGGGAGCCGGCGGCCGGGGACGGACCGGTGGCGGCGACGGTGGACGAGGAGGACGTGCCGCTGCTGCACCCGGCCAGTGCCAGCACGGCCGCCAGCGCCACCGCGACGGCCCCCGGCAGCCGCCCGCCCGGCGGCCTCGGCCCGATCGGCCGCGGCCCGGCGGGCAGGGGGTTGGCGTGTTCCTTGTGACGGCGCACCTGGCTGCCTCCGATTCGTCACCGCACCGAACGGGCGCAGGTGTGGACGCACGGAAATCCTGCTCAGCTTTTCACCGTTTTGTCCGCTTTGCGGCCTCGACTCGCCCGAACGTGGCGATCGAATCCGAACGCCTAGGATCGGCACATGACTTGGTTGATCACCGGCGGTGCCGGATACATCGGCGGACACGTCGTCCGACAGCTGCTCGACGCCGGGGAGCGCGTCGCCGTCCTGGACGACCTCAGCACCGGCGACGCCTCCCGGCTGCCGGCCGGCGTCCCCCTGATCGAGGGCTCCACCCTGGACCGCGCCGCCCTGGACGCCGCGATCCGCGAACACGGCGTCGAGGGCATCCTGCACTTCGCCGCCAAGAAGCAGGTCGGCGAGTCCGTCGAGCAGCCCTTCCTGTACTACCGCGAGAACATGATCGGCCTCCAGACCGTCCTGGAGGCCGCCGCCGAGGGCGGGGTGAAGCGCTTCCTCTTCTCCTCCTCCGCCGCGGTCTACGGCATGCCGGACGTCGACCTGGTCACCGAGTCCACGCCCTGCGCCCCGATGAGCCCGTACGGCGAGACCAAGCTGGCCGGCGAGTGGCTGGTCGCCGCGGCCGGCAAGGCCCACGGCATGTCCACCGTGGCCCTGCGCTACTTCAACGTGGCCGGCGCCGCCTCCCCCGAGCTCTCCGACGCCGGGGTGTTCAACCTGATCCCGATGGTCTTCGAGCGGCTCACCGCCGGCGAGGCCCCGCGGATCTTCGGCGACGACTACCGGACCCCGGACGGCACCTGCGTCCGCGACTTCATCCACGTCTCCGACATCGCCTCGGCGCACGTGGCGGCCGCCAAGCGGATGGCCGCCGACCCGGCCGGCGCGACCTCCCTGGTGCTGAACATCGGCCGCGGCGAGGGCGTCAGCGTCAAGGAGATGCTGGAGGTGATCGGCAAGGTCACCGGCTACGACACCGCCGCCGAGGTGACCCCGCGCCGCGCCGGCGACCCGGCCCGCGTGGTGGCCTCCGCCGACCTGATCCACCGCGAGCTGGGCTGGACCGCCCGTCACGACGTGACGGAGATGGTCTCCTCCGCGTGGGACGGCTGGTGCAGCCGCCACCCCGGGGCCCGCAAGGCCTGAGGCCCGACCCGGCGCCGCCGCTCCGGCGGCGCCGACCCGGCGGTGTCCGCCCCGCGGTTCAGCGGGCGGGCACCGCCGTGCCGTAGAAGGCGTCCAGCGCGTACACGCAGCGGTCCTTGGAGCCGACGAAGACCCGGCCGCCGACCGCCACCGGCGAGCCGGTGAGCTCGCCCTTGGTGCCGAGCTCCCAGCGCAGCTGACCGCTCGCCAGGTCCAGGGTGTGCAGCGAGTGGTCCCGGCTGCCCAGGTGCACCAGGCCGTCGGCCACCGCCGGGGAACCGACGATCTCCCCGCGGGCGGTGTAGCGCCAGCGCTCCCGGCCGCCGGCCGCCTCGAAGGCGTACAGCACCTCGCCGTTGCCGACCAGCACCATGCCGTCCGCGACCACCACCGGGTCGGCGCCCTGGCGGCGGCCGGTGACCCCGCGCCAGCGGTCCAGGCCGGTGGCCGCGTCCAGCGCGTAGACCGTGCCCAGGTAGTCGGCCACGTAGACCGCGTCGGAGTCCAGGGCGGGCGGGGTGAACAGCACCACCGGGGCCTCGAAGCGCCAGCGCTCCACCCCGCTGGCGGCGTCGAGCGCGTACACCCGGGTGCCGGCCGACACGTACAGCACGCCGCCGCGCTCCACCGGGTGCGAGGGCACGTCCTCGCCGACCGGGAAGGACCAGCGCAGGCCCGCGCCGCGCGGATCGACGCAGCGCAGCCGCCCGCCGCCGTAGTAGTAGGCGGCGCCGCCCACCAGGACCGGACCGGACTGCGGGTTCTCGTAGTCCTGCTGGGCGTCGTCCGCGCGCCACAGCTCGGCGCCGTTGGCGGCCGAGCGGAGCTGGACGCCGCCGCCCCTGATGCCGCAGCAGAGCACGCCGTCGGCGGCGGAGAGCGAGTAGACCCAGCCGTCCAGCGAGGTGCGCCAGCGCTCGGTGCCGTCCGCGGCGTCCACGGTGTACAGGTGCGGGCCGTCCGCCGCGTGCACCCGGCCGGCGTCCACCGCGAGCGCCCAGGCGACGTCCCGGGTCTTGTAGCGGCGCTCGCCGGAGGCGATGTCCAGCGCGTGCACCTCGAAGCTGGAGACGAAGAGCGTGCCGTCCGCGACCACCGGGGTGCCCCAGACGTCGTTGGACATCCGGAACCGCCAGGGGCGCCAGCGGGCGACCGGCGCGGGCGGCGGGGTGGGGGCCCGGCGGACCCAGTCGGTCGTGGCCGGGGCGGTGCTCGGGCCGGGCTGCTCGTACTCGGCCCGCGGCCCCGGGCCTATCCGCACCGAGGCACCGGACAGCTGCACCTCGACGGAGCCGCCGGTCGGCGCCCGGTGCCGGTTCGGGGAGGCGATCTTCGCGGTCGGGATCTCGGCGTCCGAGTGCGGGCCCGGCTGCGGCAGGCTGTGCACCGGCCCGGCCGGCGGCTGGGCGTGCCGCCCGCCCGGGTTGGTGCGCGGGTCGGCCGGTCCGAGGTGCTGCGGCGGGACGTGCGCGGGCGGGACGTGGGCGGGCGGGACGTGGGCGGGCGGGCCCTGGGGATGCGGGGGCGGCTGGGCCGGTCCGGCCGGCGGGCGCGACGGCGGGGCGGCCGGCCGGCGGCCCCGCTTGCGCTCGATCAGCTCCAGCGCGTTGGCCGGCAGCCACTCCCCGGCCTCGCCGGAGGCGTCGTCCCGCGAGAAGAGGTGCGGGGCCAGCTCGGTCTGGATCTGCGCCGGGGTGGGCCTGCGCTCGGGGGCCTGCTGCATGCAGGCGCGGACCAGGTCCATCAGCTCCGGCGGCATGCCGGTCAGGTCCGGCTCCTCGCGCAGCAGCTGGAACACCGTCTCGACGGGGTTGGAGCCCCGGTAGGGCGGGTGCCCGGTGGCGCAGAAGACCATCAGCGAGCCGAGCGAGAAGACGTCGCTGGCGCCCCGGACGGTACGGCTGTCCCGGGCCTGCTCGGGGGACATGTAGGCGGGGGTGCCGACCGCGACGTTGGTCATGGTGAGCCGGGTGCTGGACACCCCGGCCGCGATGCCGAAGTCGATCACCTTCGGGCCGTCCTCGACCACCAGGACGTTGGAGGGCTTGAGGTCGCGGTGGATCAGCCCGGCCGCGTGGATGGACTGGAGGGCCTCCGCGATGCCGGCGACCAGCCAGCGGGTGGCCTCCACCGGCAGCGGGCCGCAGTCCTCGACCAGGTCCTCCAGGGAGGGGGCCGGGATGTACGCGGTGGCCAGCCAGGGCACCCGGGCGTCCGCGTCCGCGTCCACCACGGCCGCCGTGTAGAAGCCGCCGACCGTCTTGGCCGCCGCGATCTCCCGGGCGAAGCGGACCCGGAACAGCTCGTCCTCGGCCAGCTCACCCCGCACGGTCTTGATGGCCACCCGCCGCCCCGACGCGGAACGCGCCAGGTAGACCAGCCCCATCCCACCCGCGCCGAGCCGCCCCAGCACCTCGAAGGGCCCGATCCGCCTCGGATCGTGCGCCGTCAGCTGGTCCACTCCGCTGCCACCTCCCCGTTGTCCGCACCCGCCGCGTGGTGCCGGACCCGATTCTCCAATGCCGTCCTCCGCATATCCAACCTCCCCCACCCCCCGGAACCCGTCGTCCGGGCCCGGACGACGCCCCGGACAGCCCTCTGACCAGCGAGGACGGAACGGCCGGATCCTGACGCCCGCTCCGGGGGCGGCTTGCGCCCGGAGCCCCGGACCGTCCACTTCCGGACGGGACCGCACCCTTCGGCCGTCGTCACGCTCTGTCACCCAACCACCCCTCAGCGGACTCGCCGTCACGCTGTGAGGTCAAAAGCACACGGGGGGGCTTCAACAGGGGCTTCGAAGCCCGGTGAATATCCGTCCGAAGTGGTTCATGCCGCTATACCAACCCCCGTGCGGAGTAATAGTCGCATCACCGAATCGCGCCAAGATCGTGCCACGGTAAGCTGACGGCATGACAGGACAAGTTCGCACCGTCGACGGTCGCGTCGCCGGGCGACGCGGACAGGAGACGCGGCAGAAGCTGCTCGATTGCCTCCGCGAGATGCTCAGCACGTCGCCCTATCGGGACGTCAAGGTCATCGACGTCGCCCGTATGGCGGGTACCTCCCCCGCGACCTTCTACCAGTACTTCCCGGATGTCGAGGGCGCTGTCCTCGAAATCGCCGAGGAAATGGCCAAGGACGCCGACCAGCTCAAAGAGCTGGTGGCCGGAAAGTCCTGGGCAGGGAAGTCCGGACCGACCACTTCGGAAGAACTGGTCGACGGATTCCTCGCCTTCTGGCGCAAGAACGACGCCATTCTCCGAGTGGTCACGCTCGGTGCCGCCGAAGGGGACAAGCGGTTCTTCAAGATCCGCATGACGGTCCTCAACGCGGTCGCCAAGCCACTCGCGGAGGCCGTCAAGGAACTCCAGGCGAAGGGTCAGGCCGACAAGTCGCTCGATCCGAACGCCGTGGCCGGGGCCCTGGTCTCGCTGCTCGCCTCGGCGGCCGAGCACCAGAAGGCCTTCACCTCCTGGGGCGTCAAGGTCAAGGACCTCAAGCCCAACCTCGCTCCCCTGGTGTACCTGGGCGTCACCGGCAAGAAGGCGCCCAAGTAGGACCGTTCTCCGACCCATCATCCGCTCCGCGCGCAGCCCCGGCCTCCTGTCCGGGGAACGACGGACGGCGGCCGTGTCCTCGGGGGAGGTCCGCCGACGTACCGCACGCGCGCCAGACATGCCGGTGGGCGGGCACCCGGGACAGGGTGCCCGCCCACCGGCATGTCCGGGGTTCGGAGGGGTGCGGCCCCGGGACGGCGCCGTGCTGCCGTTCCGGGGCCCTTGCGGAGCCGTTCAGGGGGCCGTGCGGCGCCGTGGGGTCAGGGGCAGCGCACGACCTGGCCGGCGTAGGCCAGGCCCCCGCCGAAGCCGAAGAGCAGGACCGGGTCGCCGGGCGAGAGCTCGCCGCGCTCGACCAGCTTGGAGAAGGCCAGCGGGATGGAGGCGGCCGAGGTGTTGCCCGAGTGGACCACGTCCCGGGCCACCACCGCGTCCTCGCCGAGCCCCAGCTTGCGGGCGATCGTGTCGATGATCCGCAGGTTGGCCTGGTGCGGGACGAAGCCCTTCAGCTCGGACGGGTCGATCCCGGCCCGCTCGCAGGCCTGGCGGGCCAGCGGGGCGAGCTGGGTGGTGGCCCAGCGGAAGACCGCCTGGCCCTGCTGGCTGATCACCGGGTCCCAGCCGGTGATCACCACGGCGTCGCCCCGCTCCGGCTCGGAGCCCCAGACCACCGGCCCGATGCCGGGCTCGCCGCCCTCCTCCTGGGCCTCGATCACCGCGGCGCCGGCGCCGTCGCCGAAGATCACGCAGGTGGAGCGGTCGGTCCAGTCGAGCGTGTCGGACATCCGCTCGGCGCCGATCACCAGGGCGCGGCGGGCCGAGCCGGCCCGGATCGCGTGGTCGGCGGTGGCCAGGGCGTACGAGAAGCCGGAGCAGACCGTGTTGATGTCGTACGCGGCGGGCGAGCGCACGCCCAGCCGGGCGGCCACCGCGGCGGCGGTGTTGGGGCTGCGCTCGATCGCGGTGCAGGTGGCGACCACGACGAGGTCGATCTCCTCGGCGGTCCGGCCGCTGTTGGCGAGGGCCTTCTGCGCCGCCTCGGTGGCGAGGTCGACCAGGCTCTCCTCCTCGGCGATGTGCCGGGTGCGGATGCCCACACGGGTGCGGATCCACTCGTCGTCGGTGTCGACGAGCCCCGCCAGGTCGGCGTTGGAGAGGACCTTGGGGGGCTGGTAGTGCCCGAGTGCCACAATGCGAGAACCGCTCATACTGCCATGGAACCGGGTTACCCGCTGGTCAGCATGGTATGACCGGCGACAGGATCCGCCCCCTCGATCTGTAGGAGGTGGACAAGGGGCCTTGGGGGGCCCGGGTTCCGCGTACGCCGAGGTCAGGCGGCCAGCGCGGCGGTGTCGCCCATCACGATGACCGGGTGGGCCGCCGGGTCCAGGGTGCGGATCAGCTGGGCCATCTTGTCCTCGGGGATCGACACGCAGCCGTGGGTCGGGCCGTCGTGGTCCACGTGGAGCCAGATGCCGCCGCCCTTCTTGGAGCCCATCGGGCGGCGTGTGTCGAGCGGGGAGTTGCCGGCGACCCGGTTGTAGTTGATCGCGACCACGTAGTCGAAGGAGCCGGCCAGCTGGTCCCCGAAGAAGCCCGTGCCGGAGACCACGAAGCTCGGGTCCTTGTCGTACGGGAGCTTGCTGCCCGGGTCCGCCTTGCGGCCGCCCGCGTCGGTGAGGTTGAACACGCCGATCGGGCTGCGCAGGTCGCCCTCGTTGTGGTCGGTGGTCCAGCCGTTCTTGCCGTTGTGGCCCTGCCAGGTCTCGCCGGCCAGCCAGCGGCCCTCGGAGGTGCGGGTCCAGAGGGTGACGGCGTTCTTGTCGGTGTTCCTGTCCTGGCCGGAGGCGACCACGACCTGGGTGGTCTCGGCGGGTATCTGCGCGGTGAACTTCGCGCCGAGGCCGGGTATCGCGGCGACCGAGCCGTCCGTACGGGTCTGGCTGCGGTCGGCGGCCGGGGCCGCGGCCTGCCGGTCGGAGGCGGCCTGGGCGGCCGCGGGGGCCGGGCCGGGCTGGTCGGGCTTGCTGACGCCATCCGGGCCGGGGCCGTCGGCGGCGGTGATGCCGGGCTTGGCGCCGTCCTGGCCGACGGCGTACCAGCCGGCGGTGGCGGCGACCAGCAGCGCGGTGCCGGCCATCACGGCCTTGCCGTGACGTTTCTGCTTGGCCTTGCGCCGCCGTCCCCGCGCGGCCGTCCGGCCACCCGCCACGGGCGCGGCGGCGAGCACCACGGGCGCGGCCTCGTAGCGGGCCTCGGGCACGGGTTCGTGGACGGGCTCGTAGCGGGCGTCGGGCACGGGCTCGTAGCGGGCGTCGGGCACGGGCTCGTAGCGGGCCTCGGGCACGGCTTCGTGAACGGGCTCGGCCCGGTAGACGGACTCGGCCTCGTAGCCCGGCTCGGCCGGGTACTGGACGGGTTCGGCCCCGTACGGCTGGAACGGCTGCCGGTACGCCTCGTAGTACCCGTCAGGGGCCTGCTCGTACGGCTGGTACTCGCCGTAGTAGGCGTCCTGCTGAACCGGCTGCCGGTACGGCTGGAAGCTCTCGTACTGCTGCTGCGGCATCAGGTCGACCGGCTCCTGCGTCGGCTGGTGCGGCGGGTACGCGGTGGCGCGATCAGAACCGGACATGCCGTCGATCCTGCCAAACGCCGTACCCGTTGGTAAACCCGGGCCCCGTGCGGAGGCCGTGAAGACAACCGCCGCCCGGGCCGACGGACGGCCGGGGCGGCGGAGGACTTCGAAGACCGGAACGGGGTCAGAGGCGCATCGCCTGCGGGGACTCACGGCGCATCGGGTCCGGGCCGTCGTACTCGCGGATGACCTCGTAGCGGGTGTTGCGCTCCACCGGGCGGAAGCCCGCGTCGCGGATCAGCCCGAGCAGGTCGTCGCGGCCGAGCTTGTTCGGGGTGCCGAAGTTGTCCGCGTCGTGGGTGATCTTGTACTCGACCACCGAACCGTCCATGTCGTCCGCGCCGTGGCTGAGCGCCAGCTGGGCGGTGGCGACGCCGTGCATCACCCAGAAGACCTTGACGTGCGGGACGTTGTCGAAGAGCAGCCGGGAGACCGCGAAGGTCTTCAGCGCCTCGGCGCCGGTGGCCATCTCGGTGCGGGCCATCAGCTTGTTGCGCACGACGCCGTCCTTGGAGTCGTGGAAGTCGTGCTGGTAGCGCAGCGGGATGAAGACCTGGAAGCCGCCGGTCTCGTCCTGGAGCTCGCGCAGCCGCAGCACGTGGTCCACCCGGTGGCGGGGCTCCTCGATGTGGCCGTACAGCATGGTGGCCGGCGTCTTGAGGCCCTTGCTGTGCGCGAGGCGGTGGATCCGCGACCAGTCCTCCCAGTGGGTGTCGTGGTCGACGATGTGCTGGCGGACCTCCCAGTCGAAGATCTCCGCGCCGCCGCCGGTCAGCGACTCCAGGCCGGCGTCGATCAGCTCGTCCATGATCTCGTCGGCGGACAGGCCGCTGATCTTCTCGAACCAGTGGATCTCGGTGGCGGTGAAGGCCTTCAGCGAGACGTTCGGCAGCGCCGCCTTCAGCTCCCGCAGCGAGCGCGGGTAGTAGCGCCACGGCAGGGTCGGGTGCAGGCCGTTCACGATGTGCAGCTCGGTGAGGGACTCGACCTCCATCGCCTTGGCGAGGCGGACGGCCTCCTCGATGCGCATCGTGTACGCGTCCTTCTCGCCCGGCTTGCGCTGGAACGAGCAGTACGCGCAGGACGCGTTGCACACGTTGGTCATGTTGAGGTGGCGGTTGACGTTGAAGTGGACGACGTCGCCGTTCTTCCGCGTCCGCACGTGGTGGGCCAGCCCGCCCAGCCAGGCCAGGTCGTCGCTCTCGTAGAGCGCGATCCCGTCCTCGCGGGTCAGCCGCTCACCCGCGTAGACCTTCGCCTCCAGCTCGCGCTTGAGCCCTGCGTCCATGCGGTGACCCGCCTCCTCCGACATTCGATTCCTTGCCGGAATGAGCGTACGCCTATGCCGAGAGCAGCTCGGCGAGCAGTGTCGGGTCGATGTTGCCGCCGCTGACCACGGCCGCCACCGCCTGGCCCCCGGTCTCGGCGGCGCGGTGGAAGTAGGCGGCCGGTGCGACCGCCCCGGAGGGCTCGGCGACCAGCCTGCCGCGGCGGGCCAGCACGGCCACGGTGGCGCGGATCTCGTCCTCGGTGACGGTGACGATGTCGTCCACGTAGGCGGTGACGTGCTCGAACGGCAGCACGCCGAGCGACGGGGTGCGCAGCCCGTCCGCGATGGTCCGGTAGGTGTCGGCGACCGGCCACTCGACCCGGCGGCCGGCCCGCAGGCTGGCCCGGGCGTCGGCGGCCAGCTCGGGCTCCACGCCGATCACCCGGATGCCGGGGCGGGTGAGCTTGAGCGCGGCCGCCGTCCCGCCGATCAGGCCGCCGCCGCTGACCGGCACCAGGACGGTGTCCAGCTCGGCCGGGGCGTCCTCGGCGATCTCCAGGCCGACCGTGCCCTGGCCCGCGATGATGAACGGGTCGTCGTACGGCGGGACCCAGACGTAGCCGTGCTTCCCGGCCAGCTCGGCGGGCAGGGTGTCCCGCTCCTCCGGCGCGACCAGGATCACCTCGGCGCCGAACGAGCGGGTGGCCTCCACCTTCACCGCGGGCGAGGTGTCCGGCATCACGATCACGGCCTTGATGCCGAGCGTCCGGGCCGCGTACGCCACCGCCTGCGCGTGGTTGCCGCTGGACTGGGCGACCACGCCCCGGGCGCGCTCGTCCTCGGTGAGCGCGGCCAGCCGGTTGTAGGCGCCGCGGGTCTTGAACGCCCCGGTCGGCTGGAGGTTCTCGGGCTTCAGCCAGAGCCGCCGTTCCCCCTCGGCCGCCCAGGGGGCGGGGACCAGTGGGGTGCGCACGGCGACCCCCGCGATCCGCTGCCGAGCCGCCCGCAGCTCCTCCAGACCGACCAGCGCCATGCGTCACTCTCCTACAGGAGGAAGTTCACTCACCCGGTTTTCCCACTTCGTGGAGAGTACGACGGTGGTGCGGGTTCGGGCCACGCCCTTCGTGCCCGAGATCCGCTTGACCACCGATTCCAGGCCGGCCACGTCGGCCACCCGGACCTTCAGCATGTACGAGTCGTCACCGGCGATGAACCAGCAGTCCTCGACCTCGTTGAGGTCCTTCAGCCGGAACGCCACGTCCTCGTGGTCCGCGGCGTCGGTGAGCTGAAGGCCGATCAGGGCCGTCACGCCGAAGCCGAGCGAGGCCGGGTTGACCGTCGCCCGGTAGCCGGTGATGACCCCGGCCTGCTCCAGGCGGTTGATCCGGTCCGTGACGCTCGGGCCGGAGAGCCCGACCAGGCGGCCCAACTCGGCGTAGGACGCGCGGCCGTTCTCCCGAAGCGCCTGGATGAGCTGTCTGTCCACCGTGTCCATATACCGTCCGCGTCCTTCCGAACCTCGCCAGACCCACAGATCATTATCCGGATTCAAAGGCGCCCTGCGCCGACCGACCCGGATATCGCAGAGAAGATACTCTCCCGCCCCCGGTCTCCTTACTCCCCCTCAGCCGGAGCGCCGTCGCCGCCGGCCGTCCTGCGGGCGGCCGCGCCCAACTCCCCCTCCCAGCGCAGGTACAGGGAATGCGGCACGTCGACGGCGTCCAGCACCCGTCCGGCCACGAAATCCACGAGCTCGCGCACGGTGGAGCCGCCGGCGTAGAAACCGGGCGAAGCGGGCAGGACGACCGCCCCCTGCGCGTCGAGCTCCACCAAGTGCTTCAACGTCACCCCGTTGAGTGGTGTCTCGCGCACGCAGACGACGAGCGGGCGGCGCTCCTTGAGGGTGACGCTGGCCACGCGCTGCAGCAGGTCCTTGCTCAGGCCGAGCGCGATCCCGGCCACCGCGCCGGTGGTCGCGGGCACCACGAGCATGCCCTTGGCCGGGTAGGAGCCGCTGGACGGGCCGGCCGCGAAGTCCCCGGCGGGCCAGTAGCGGACGTCGTCCAGGCCCCGGTCGCTCCCGAGCCAGGCGGCCAGGTCGGCGCGCCAGTGGGCGTCCCGGAAGGAGATGCCGGTCTCGTCCAGGATGGTGAGCCGGGCGGCGCGGCTGACGATCAGGTCCACCGCCTCGCCGGCGGCCAGCAGCGCGCGGATCACCGAGGCCGCGTACGGCGTCCCCGACGCGCCCGAGACCCCGACCACCCACGGCTGACGCTTCGCAGTTCCCATGGGGCAATTCTGACCCGCCTCGACCTGTGCGTTCGGCCCGGGCCGGCCGGGAGGGGGTCCAGGAGCCCCGACCCCTGGAAGGATGGGCCGCATGGCAGCGACCCTCGTCGACCTCACCCATCAGGTGACCACCGCGATGCCCGTCTACCCCGGCGACCCGGCCGTCCTGCTGGAGCCCGCGCTCACCACCGCCACCGCCGGGGTGAACGTGCTGGCCCTGCACCTCGGCTCGCAGTCCGGGACGCACGTGGACGCGCCGTACCACGTGGACGTCACCTGGCCGACCCTGGACGGGCTGCCGCTGGAGCGGTTCACCGGCCCGGCCGTGGTCGCCGACCTGCGCGGGCTGGAGCCCCGGACGGCCGTCACCCCCGAGCTGCTGGCGCCCGCGCTGGAGCGGGCCGCCGAGGGGACCGTCCTGCTGCTGGCCACCGGCTGGGCCCGGCACTGGGGCACCGACGCCTACCTCGCCCACCCCAGCCTGACCCCCGCCGCCGCCGAGGCGATCGTCGCCGCCGGGGTGCGGACGGTCGGGGTGGACGCGCTCAGCGTCGACCCGACCCCCGACCCGGGCCCGGGCGATCCCACGGTGGCCGCCCTGCTCGCCGACCTCACCGACGAGCACGACCACGGCACCGCCGAGGAGCCGACGCTGGCCGCCCACCGGGTGCTGCTGGGGGCGTCCGGCGGCGGGGTGATCGCCGAGAACCTGACCGACCTGCGGCCGCTGCTGGCGGCCCAGGAGGCCGGCCTGCCGGTGGAGGTCTCGCTGTTCCCGCTGCGGCTGGTCGCGGCGGACGGCGCACCCGTGCGGGCGGTGGCCCGGCTGGGCTGAACCGGCGAGTAGACTCCCGGGACTTGGTCTAGACCATCCCCCGTCAACGCCAGTACGCTTTCCGGCCATGGCTGAGATCATCGGAGTGATCGAGCGACTCTGGCGCTACCCCGTGAAGTCCACCGGCGGCGAGCGGCTCGACTCCGTCGAGGTGGACGGACGCGGCCTGGCCGGCGACCGCCTCTACGCCGTCCGCGACGCGGCCGGGAAGCTCGGTTCGGGCAAGAACACCCGCCGCTTCCGCCGGATGGACGGCCTGCTCCGCCTCTCCGCCCGACTCGGCCACCGGATCGACGGCCCCGAACTGTTCGATCCGCTCGGCCGCCCGGTCGACCGGCCGAACGCCTTCCTGCGCGCGTACCTCCAGCGCGAGGACGTCGAACTCGCCCGCGAGGACGCCGTGTCGCACTTCGACCGGCTGCCGGTCAGCGTGCTCAGCACCGCCACCCTGGACTGGGTCCGCGAGGCCGTCCCCTTCGCCGTGATCGACGAGCGCCGGTTCCGCCCCAACATCGTGCTGCGCACCCCGCCCGGCACCCCGCCGTTCGTCGAGGACGCCTGGCTCGGCCGCCAGGCGTCCGGCGAGGCCCCCGGCAGTGCCCGGCTCTCCTTCGTCGCCTCCAGCGAGCGCTGCGCGATGACGGGTGCCCCGCAGCCCGGACTTCCGCACGCGCCCGAGATCCTCAAGGCCGTCGTGCACGCCCACGACGGGCGGCTGGACGCGCTCGCCGAGGTCGCCGCCCCGGGTCGCCTGCGGGTCGGCGACCGGCTGCTCCTGGGCTGACCACAGCCTTTCGCATACAACCTACTGTTCGTCAACACCTTTCTCCGATTGACGACTTGACCTTCGCTCGCCCATCCTGTCTTACTGTCATAAGACAGGAGAACAACTAGTGATCGAGTTCGTCCTCGACAGCCGCTCGCGGGTCGCCACCTACATGCAACTCGTGCTCCAGGTGAAGCAGGCCCTGCGGGTCGGACTGGCCCGGCCCGGCGACCAACTGCCGAAGGTCCGCGAGGTGGCGCGCACCCTGGCGATCAACCCCAACACCGTCCTCAAGGCCTACCGGGAACTGGAGTTGGAGGGGCTCGCCGAGGGCCGGCCCGGCGTGGGGACCTTCCTGGTCGGCACGCTGGCCGGCCCCGCGCTGGCCAACCAGGCCGAGTTGCGCGAGGACCTGGTGGCCTGGCTGCGCAAGGCCGAGACCGCCGGACTCGCCCACGAGGACATCGCCGCGCTGATCGACACCACGATGCGGGCAACACTCAACAGGGGGAAGACATGACGGAAGTCGCGCTGGAAGCACGCGAATTGGGCAAGCGGTACGGCAAGGCATGGGCACTGGAGGGCTGCTCGCTCCAGCTCCCGGCCGGACGGATCGCCGCACTGGTCGGCCCGAACGGGGCGGGCAAGTCCACCCTGCTGCACCTGGCCGTCGGACTGCTCGAACCGGACGCCGGCGAGGTCCGGGTGTTCGGCCGCGACCCCCGGCAGGGCGTCGCGGCGCTGGCCGGGATCGGATTCGTCGCCCAGGACACCCCGCTCTACCCGGACTTCACCGGGGACGAGCTGATCACCATGGGCGGCAAGCTCAACCAACGCTGGGAGGCCGCCCCCGCCCGCGACCGGCTGACCCGCCTCGGCATCCCCCTCGACAAGCCGGTCGGCCGGCTGTCCGGCGGCCAACGCGCCCAGGTGGCACTGGCCCTGGCGCTCGCCAAGCAGCCCCGGCTGCTGCTGCTGGACGAGCCGGTGGCCGCCCTCGACCCCCTGGCCCGGCACGCGTTCATGCAGGAACTGATGGGCGCCGTCGCCGAGAGCGGCACCACCGTGCTGCTCTCCTCGCACCTGCTCGCCGACCTGGAACGGGTCTGCGACCACCTGGTCGTCCTGAACACCGCACAGGTCCAACTGACGGGTGCGGTGGACGACTTGCTCGCCGAGCACTGCCGGATCACCGGCCCCCGGACCGGCACGGAGTCCGTACCGGGAGTGGCCGCCGTCATCCAGGCCAGCCACACCGAGCGCCAGTCCACCCTGCTGGTGCGCACCGACGGGCCGGTGGACGAGAACGTCTGGACCGTCCACCCGGTGACCCTGGAGGACCTCGTCCTCGCCTACCTGGGCGCGGGCGACACCCGGTTCTCCCCGGAGGTGGCGGCATGACCTGGCTGATCTGGCGCCAGCACCGCAAGCAACTGTTCTGGACGCTCGCCGCGCTGGCCGCACTGGCCGCCGTGATGGTGCCCACCGGCCTCGCGATGCGCGGCGCCCTCGACCGCAGCGGCCTCGGCTCCTGCCTCGCCAAGCTCGGCCACGAGAGCCTGCTGACCGGGGCCGGCGGCTGCGAGGGCCTCAACCAGCGCTTCCAGAACCAGTACGGCGGACTCCTCTACGTCGCCGTCCTGTTCGTCCTGCTGCCGGTGCTGGTCGGACTGTTCTTCGGCGCGCCGCTGGTCGCCCGCGAGGTGGAGAACGGCACCCACCGCCTGGTGTGGACCCAGGGGATCAGCCGGCGGCACTGGGTGCTCGCCAAGTTCGGACTGGTGGGCGGCGCCGCGGTGCTGCTCGCGGTCGCGTACGCGCTGGGCGTGGCCTGGTGGTTCGGCCCCTTCGCGGCCACCGGCCAGGGCCGGCTGGGCTACCTGAGCTTCGACGTCCAGGGCGTCGCCCCGATCGCGTACACCCTGTTCGCGGTGGCGCTCGGCGTGTACACCGGCACGGCGGCCCGCAAGGTGCTGCCCGCGATGGGGATCTCGCTCGCCGCGTTCGCCGCGGTGCGCGTCCTGGTCGAGACGGCGGTCCGCCCGTACCTCCTCCCGGCGAAGACGGCCACGTACGCGGCGGAGAGCGGACTGCTCCCCAACCGCTATGCCGGGGACTGGGTCTTCGACCAGGTGGTGCGCAACGGCGCCGGCGAGACCGTGCTGCACGACGGGCAGATCGGCTGCCCGCCGGCCACGGACCCGGGGGCCGCCGACTGCGCCAGGAACATGGCCGAGCACGGCTTCGGCGCCGGGCCGTACACCAACGCGCTGGAGTACCAGCCCTCCGACCGGTTCTGGACCTTCCAGGGGATCGAGTCGGGGCTGTTCCTCGCCCTGACCGCACTGCTGGTGTTCCTCGCGGTGCGGCGGATCCGGCGGATCTCCTAAGCGGGGTGGGCCGGGTGGCCGCGGACCGGGCGCCGCGGCCTGCCGATCACGGCCCCCCTCAGGGGGCGTCGCCGTCGCTCCCGGATCCCGCCGCGGGGACCGCGACCGCCCGCAGGTAGGCGTCGACGAAGATGTCGACGATCTCGTCCATCGAGGGCAGCCCGGCCCCCAGGGCGGGCTCCAGCACCGGCCGCATCAGGACGTGGTTGAGCAGCGGGCCGAGCAGCAGCTGGATCAGCACCGGGGTGGGCAGCGGTCTCAGCCGGCCGGCCCGCACGTGCGGCCGCAGCAGCCGGTCGAGGCTGTCGAGCGTCCGCGGCAGGTTGGCGGCCACCACCCGGGCGGCGGGGCCGTCCGGCCGGCCGAGCAGGTCGGCGAAGACCGCCGGGACGATCCGCGGCTCGTGTGCGAAGGCCGCGACGAAGGTGGTGTGCAGCGCCCGGACGGTGTCCTCCAGGCGCTCCGGCGGGTCGGCGGCGAGGGCCTCCAGGCCGGGCAGCGCGGAGTGCCGCTCGAAGACCGCGGCGAGCAGGCCGTCCCGCCCCTCGAAGACGGTGTGCAGGCTGGGCAGCGAGCAGTCCGCCCGGTCCGCCACCGCGTCCAGGGTGACCCCGGCCAGGCCCCGCTCGGCCACCAGCAGCGCCGCCGCCTCGATCGCGCGCTCGCGCACCGGCGGCCGACCGCCCGGGTCGACCCCCGCCTCCCGGACCGCCTCGTCCAGCGCGGCCCGGGAGCCGCCGAGCCGGCGCAGCAGCGTGCTGCGGGAGATCCCGGCCGTCGTGGCGATCGCCGTCAGCGGGACGTCGGCGACGTCCTGGCCCCGTTCCTTCGCCGCCGCGAGGGCGGCCGTCACCAGCTCCTTCATGTGGAGCATCGTACTGCTTGACATCTGGAACGGTTCCAGAGACTCTGTAAAGGCAGGTTCCACACGGACAGTGATCGATCGAGCACTGAAAGGGGAGAGCCATGAGCGTCGTGATCTCCGGAGGCGGGCCGGCCGGAATGATGCTGGGCCTGCTGCTGGCACGCGCCGGCGTCGAGGTGACCGTGCTGGAGAAGCACCGGGACTTCCTGCGCGACTTCCGCGGCGACACCGTCCACGCCTCCACCGTGCGGCTGATGGACGAACTCGGCCTCGGCCGGAAGTTCGCCGCCCTGCCGCAGAGCCGCCTCGGCAACCTGATCGTCCGGACGCCCGACGCCGGCCCCGTCGCACTGAGCGCCTACGAGCGGCTGCGGCCCCCGTACAACTACATCGCCATGATCCCGCAGTGGGACCTGCTGAACTTCCTGGTCGAGGAGGCCGGGCGGGAACCCGCCTTCACCCTGCGGATGAACACCGAGGCGACCGGCCTGCTCCGGGACGGCGCCGGCCGGGTGACCGGCGTCCGGTACCGCACCCGGGACGGCGAGGAGGGCGAGCTCCACGCCGACCTCACCGTCGCCGCCGACGGCCGGCACTCCACCCTGCGCCGGGCGGCGGGCCTGGTGCCCGAGGAGTTCCCGGTGCCCTTCGACACCTGGTGGTTCCGGCTGCCCCGGCACACCCACGAGCAGGCCCTGCCGCCCAGCCTCGTCCCCGGCTTCGGCCACGGCGACCTGGCGTTGAGCTTCGCCCGGGCCGACTACTTCCAGATCGCCTACTTCCGCGCCAAGGGCGCCGACCCGCAGCTGCGCGCCGAGGGCATCGAACGGTTCCGCGCCCGGATCGCCGAACTGCTGCCCCAGTACGCCGACCGGGTCGACCGGCTGGCCGGCCTCGACGACGTCCACCTGCTCGACGTCAGGCTCAACCGGCTGAACCGCTGGCACCGGGACGGGCTGCTGCTGATCGGCGACGCCGCCCACGCGATGTCCCCGGCCGGCGGAGTGGGCATCAACCTCGCGATCCAGGACGCCGTCGCGGCCGCCACCCTGCTCGCCGGACCGCTGCGGCGCGGACGCCCGACCGTGGCGGCCCTGGCCCGGGTCCAGCACCGCCGGTGGCGGCCGACCGTGATCATGCAGGGGGTGCAGCAGGTCCTGCACCACGTGATGTTCGAGCCGGTCCTCACCGGCCGGCAGGCCGGCCCGCCCACCCGGCTGGTGCGGCTCGCCCGGTACGTCCCCGGCTTCCCGCTGCTGCTGTCCCGCCTGATCGCCTTCGGCCCGCTCCCCGAGCACGCCCCGGCCTTCGCCCGGCGCGACGCCTGAGTTCACTCGACCGGGTGAGACCCACGGTGCGGGGCGCCGCCCGGCACCAGGGCCTCTCGGCGAGCGGCGGCCGCCCGTCCCCCGCGCACCGTCCGTTCGGGCGGGCGGTTCGCGGGGAACGACCGTTGGCATGACGATCCCTCACCGCTCGACCGGCACCGGCGACCACCACGTCCTGGTCCTGCACGACTGGTTCGGCACCAGCGAGGGCTGGGGCCCGTTCCTCGACTACCTCGACGGCGACGCCTTCAGCTACGCCTTCCTCGACTACCGCGGCTACGGGCGGCGCAAGGACGTCCCCGGCGCGTACACCCTCGCCGAGATCGCCTCCGACGCGCTCGCCCTGGCCGACCAGCTCGGCTGGGACCGCTTCTCGCTGGTGGGCCACTCGATGGGCGGCAAGGCGGCCCAGCAGGTGCTCGCCGAGGCGCCGCTGCGGGTGCGCAAGCTGGTCGGCCTGGCCCCGGTGCCGGCCGGGGCGTACCCCCTGGACGAAGCGGGCGAGGCGCTGTTCTACGGCGCCGCCGAGGACCGGGAGAAGCGCTTCGCCATCCTGGACCTGGTCACCGGACAGCGGGCCGGCCGGGTCTGGCTCGACCGCATGGTCGACCAGTCCCTGCGGCTGTCCACCCCGGAGGCCTTCGGCGGCTACGTCCGCGACTGGGCGACGGCCGACCTCCAGCGCCGGATCGACGGCAACCCGGTGCCGGTCAAGGTGATCGTCGGCGAGCACGACCTCGCCCTCACCGCCGAGGTGATGCGCGGCACCTTCCTCTCCCACTACCCCAACGCCGAGCTGGAGGAGCTCGGCGGCAGCGGGCACTACCCGATGTACGAGGCCCCGGTGGCCCTGGCGGTGTCGCTGGAGGGCTTCCTGCACAACTGAGCCCGGCCCGGCGCACCGGGCCGGCGCGCACCCGGGTGGACGCGCCGGGTAGACGCTGACGCATGGACCCTAGACCCGCACGCATTGGGCGTCTCATCCTTCTCGCTTACGTTCGATGCATGACAGATGAGCGAGTTGACGGCACGTCCCGGGTCCTGGTGATCGGCGTCTCCGGGGCGGTCGGACGGCACGTCGGGCTGCAGCTCGCGGCCTCCGGAGTACGGGTGCGGACACTGCCCCCGCGGGACCTGCTCGCCCCGGTGTCGCTGGAGGCGGCGGTGCGGGGCGCCGGGGCCGTCCTGCTGGGGTGGCCGTTCCCGACGGCGGACGGGGCCACGGAGGCGGTCGGCGTGCTGGCCCGGGAGGTCGGGCGGGTGGTGCTCCTGTCGCCGGCCGGCCCCGGCCGGCCGGCGGGCGGGGTCGAGGCACTGCTCACCGGCAGCGGGGTACGGCACACGGTGCTGCGGGCGCACGGCTTCGCCGCCGCGCTGCAGTGGGCGGAGGAGATCAGGGCCGGGGGCGTGGTGCGGGGCTACGGCGGCGCGGCCGGGCTGAACCCGGTGGACGAGCGGGACATCGCGGCGGTCGCCGTCCGCACCCTGGTCGAGGACGGCCACGACGGGGCCCGGTACGTCCTCACCGGCCCGGAGTCACCAACCCAGGCGGAGCAGGTGGAGATCATCGGCGCTGCCGCGGGCCGCCCGGCCACCTGGCAGGAGGTCCCCCGCGAGACCGCCCGCCGCCGGCTGTCCGCCACCGGCCGGGCCCCCGCCGCCGTCGACGGCGCCCTGGACCTCGTGCACGCCCGCCTCTCCGCCCCCGAACCGGCCACCACCACGGTCCGGGACGTCACCGGCCACCCCGCCCGCAGCTTCCACGCCTGGGCGACGGACCACGCCGCCCTGTTCCGCTGAACCGGCCCGCCCGGCCCGGCGGTTCAGTAACGCCGGTACGCGTCACGGCGGTTGCCCGGGTGTCAGATCCCGAGGCCGCGGACGGCCAGGTCCACCAGGGCGAAGAAGAACAGCGAGATCCCCACGAAGCTGTTGGTCTGGAAGAACGCCCGGTTGAGCTTGGACAGGTCGTTCGGCTTCACGATGGTGTGCTCGTAGACGAACGCGCCCGCGACGACCACGAGACCGAGCCAGAAGGCCACGCCGGCGTCCGTCAGGAACCCGAACCAGCCCAGCAGGAGGGTGGTCAGGAGGTGGCACACCCGCGCGCCGCGGATGGCCGCCGGGACGCCGTAGCGCGCGGGCACCGAGCGGACCCCGTTCTCGCGGTCGGACTCGACGTCCTGGCAGGCGTAGATCAGGTCGAAGCCGCCGATCCAGATGCCGACCGCCACGCCGAGGACGACCGCGTCCCAGGACCAGCTGCCCGTCACCGCCAGCCAGGCGCCGACCGGCCCCATCGCCTGGGCCAGGCCGAGGATCGCCTGCGGGAAGTTCGTGAACCGCTTGCCGTACGGGTAGACCACCATCGGCACCACGGCGATCGGCGCGAGCGCCAGGCAGAGCGGGTTGAGCATCGCGGCCGCGCCGAGGAAGACCACCAGCGCGACGGCCGAGCCGACGTACGCGGTCTTCAACGACACCACGCCGGTGACGAGTTCGCGCGTGGCGGTGCGCGGGTTCCGGGCGTCGATCTCGCGGTCGATGATCCGGTTCGCCGCCATGGCGAAGGTCCGCAGCCCGACCATGCAGACCGTGACGACGAACAGTTCGCCCCAGTGCACCCGCCCGTCGGCGAGGAACATGGCCGTCAGCGCGGCGATGTACGCGAACGGGAGCGCGAAGACCGAGTGCTCGAACGCCACCAGGCGCAGGAACGCCTTGGTGCGCCCGGGGGTCTCGGCGGCGGCCGTGCTCACAGTCCGTACTCCTTCCAGCGGCGCGACACCAGCTCGGCCGTGGCCGGGTCCGAGGAGACCATCTCCGGCCAGCCGCCGTCGCGGGTGTAGCCCTCCTCGGGCAGCTTGCGGGTCGCGTCGATGCCGGCCTTGCCGCCCCAGAACTGCTGGTACGAGGCGTGGTCCAGGTGGTCGACCGGGCCTTCGACCACGGTGAGGTCGCGGCTGTAGTCGACGTTGCCGAAGGCCCGCCAGGCGACTTCCTGGTAGTCGTGCACGTCGCAGTCGGAGTCCACCACGATGATCAGCTTGGTCAGCGACATCATGTGCGCGCCCCAGATCGCGTGCATCGTCTTCTGGGCGTGCTTGGGGTACTTCTTGTCGATCGAGACGATCACGCAGTTGTGGAAGCCGCCGGCCTCGGGCAGGTCGTAGTCGACGATGTCCGGGATGATGATCTTCAGCAGCGGCAGGAAGAACCGCTCGGTGAACTTGCCCAGCGGGCCGTCCTCCGTCGGCGGGCGGCCGACCACGATGGACTGGAGGATCGGGCGGCGGCGCATCGTCACGCAGTCGATCTTCAGCGCCGGGAACGGCTCCTGCGGGGTGTAGAAGCCGGTGTGGTCGCCGAACGGGCCCTCGGGCAGCATCTCGCCGGGCTCCAGCCAGCCCTCCACGACCACCTCGGCGTCGGCCGGGACCTGGAGCGGCACCGTCTTGCAGTCGACCATCCGGACCCGCTCCCCGGCGATGAAGCCCGCGAAGAGGTACTCGTCGATGTCCCCGGGCAGCGGCGCGGTGGCCGCGTAGGTGACGGCCGGCGGGCAGCCGAAGGCGATCGCGACCGGGAGGCGCTCGCCCCGCTTGGCCGCCACCGCGTAGTGGTTGCGGCTGTCCTTGTGGATCTGCCAGTGCATGCCGATGGTGCGGCGGTCGTGCCGCTGGAGCCGGTAGAGGCCCAGGTTGCGGATGCCGCTGTCCGGGTCCTTGGTGTGGGTCAGGCCCAGGTTGAAGAAGGACCCGCCGTCCAGCGGCCAGGTGAACAGGGCGGGCAGCGCGTCCAGGTCGACGTCGTCGCCGGTGAGCACGACCTCCTGCACCGGGGCGTCACCGGACTTCACGTGCCGGGGCGGGACGTGCGCCATCGAGGCGAGCTTGCCGAAGGCGTCCCGGAAGCCGGTGAAGCCCTGCGGCAGCTCGGGCTTGAGCAGGCCGGCGATCTTCTCGGAGATGTCGTCCGGGCCCTTGAGGCCGAGCGCCTTGGCCAGCCGCCGCTCGGTGCCGAAGACGTTCATCGCCAGCGGCATCGACGAGCCCTTGACGTTCTCGAAGAGCAGGGCCGGGCCCTTGGCCTTCTGCACCCGGTCGACGATCTCGCCGATCTCCAGGTGCGGGTCCACCTCCGCCTTGATGCGCTTGAGGTCGCCCTCGCGGTCGAGGGCCCGGAGAAACGAGCGGAGATCGTCGTATGCCATGCCTGTCAGTATCCGCCACCCGATAGCCTGGCCCGGTCAAGGGCCCCTGGAAGGCGCCCGCCGCTGTCGTCGCCCGGGGGGAGATCCCAGCCGTGCCGAGGATTCTTCTGACCATCGTCCTTCCGCTCGCGCTCTGGGTCTGGGCGTTCGTGGACTGCCTGACCACGCCCGAGGACGAGGTGAAGCACCTGCCCAAGGTGGTCTGGGTGCTGATCGTGCTGCTCTTCCCGCCGCTGGGCCCGATCGCCTGGCTGATCGCCGGCAAGCAGCGCGGCTTCCTGCGGACCGCGCCCGCCGGGGCCGGGCCGGGCTACCCGGCAGACGACCGCCCGGGCCGCCCCGCCCCGCGCGGCGGGCGCCCGCTGGCTCCGGACGACGACCCCGAGTTCCTCGCCTCGTTGAAGAAGAGCAACAAGGACCACGAGGACATGCTCAAGCAGTGGGAGGCCGACCTGCGCCGCCGCGAGCGCGAGCTGCGCGACGGCGACGAGCCCGAGGACGGCCGCAAGGGCTGATCGGCGCAGGTCCGCCCGCTCGCTCGGACAGCCCACCCCCACCGCGCGGGGTGGGCTGCGGCATTTTTGGCGCTTCCCTACGACTGCGCAACCCCTAACCCGGATGGCGCCCCCCTGCCCGCCGGGCTTGAGCGGACCTTGAGCGGGGCCCAAGAGGGCCGGCCTACATTACTGGAAGACGGCCCTGACCTGCGCCTTTCTTCATGCTCAGATCATCGGACCATCATCTGTCCGACAACCCCCGGTATCCAACCGAACACCGAGCGCTCAGCGACCGAACCGACAGCTTCTGTACAGGCCTGACAGCTAAACGAACCCGACCTTGTACGGAATCGACGCCGAAACCAGCGCGCGGCCCCTCGTACAGTCATAAGTGAAGAAAGTGATTCGCAGCCGGGGGCACAGCAGACGTTGGCTGTCGGACAGTTCCCTCACCCTTGGAGTGGTTCGAGATGACGGTTGTGCATGAGGCGCCGGTCGACGGCGAGGTCCCCGAGGTCCCGGCCGACGCCCGCGGGCGGGTCGCCGAGCTGCACGAGCTGCGCGAGAAGGTCCGCCGCGGCCCCAGCGACAAGGCCACCGAGGCCCAGCACGCCAAGGGCAAGCTGACCGCTCGCGAGCGCATCGAGCTGCTGCTGGACGAGGGCTCCTTCCAGGAGGTCGAGCCGCTGCGCCGGCACCGCGCCCAGGGCTTCGGCCTGGAGGCCAAGAAGCCGCACACCGACGGCGTGATCGTCGGCTGGGGCACCGTGCACGGGCGCACCGTCTTCACCTACGCGCACGACTTCCGGATCTTCGGCGGCGCGCTGGGCGAGGCCCACGCGCAGAAGATCCACAAGATCATGGACATGGCCATCGCGGCCGGCGCCCCGCTGGTCTCGCTGAACGACGGCGCCGGCGCCCGCATCCAGGAGGGCGTCACCGCCCTGGCCGGCTACGGCGGCATCTTCCAGCGCAACACCAAGGCCTCCGGCGTCATCCCGCAGATCTCGGTGATGCTCGGCCCGTGCGCCGGCGGCGCCGCGTACTCCCCCGCGCTGACCGACTTCGTCTTCATGGTCCGCGAGACCTCGCAGATGTTCATCACCGGCCCGGACGTGGTCCAGGCGGTGACCGGCGAGAAGATCACCCAGAACGGCCTCGGCGGTGCGGACGTGCACGCCGGCGTCTCCGGTGTCGCCCACTTCATCTACGACGACGAGCAGTCCTGCATCGAGGAGGTCCGCTACCTCCTGTCGCTGCTGCCGCAGAACAACCGCGAGATGCCGCCGTCCGTGATGAGCGAGGACCCGGTCGAGCGGCGCAACGACAGCCTGCTGGACCTGGTGCCCGCCGACGGCAACCGCCCGTACGACATGCGCAAGGTCATCGAGGAGATCGTCGACCACGGCGAGTACCTGGAGGTCCACGAGCGCTGGGCCACCAACGTGCTCTGCGTGCTCGCCCGGATCGACGGCCACGTCGTCGGCATCATCGCCAACCAGCCGCAGTCGCTGGCCGGCGTGCTGGACATCAACGCGAGCGAGAAGGCCGCCCGCTTCGTCCAGATGTGCGACGCCTTCAACATCCCGCTGGTCACCCTGCTCGACGTCCCCGGCTTCCTGCCCGGCGTCGACCAGGAGCACGGCGGCATCATCCGGCACGGCGCCAAGCTGCTGTACGCGTACTGCAACGCCACCGTGCCGCGCATCTCGCTGATCCTGCGCAAGGCCTACGGCGGCGCCTACATCGTCATGGACTCCCGCTCCATCGGCGCCGACCTGTCCTACGCCTGGCCCACCAACGAGATCGCCGTCATGGGCGCCGAGGGCGCGGCCAACGTCATCTTCCGGCGCGAGATCAACGCCGCCGAGGACCCGGACGCCATGCGCGCCCAGAAGATCAAGGAATACAAGAACGAGCTGATGCACCCGTACTACGCGGCCGAGCGCGGCCTCGTGGACGACGTCATCGACCCGGCCGAGACCCGCCAGGTGATCTCTTCCGCCCTGGCCATGCTCCGCACCAAGCACGCCGACCTGCCCAGCCGCAAGCACGGCAACCCGCCGATGTAGCGGCGCGCTCCGCCGCGCGTGCGCACCGCACGCGCCCCGCAGCAACCGCCCGTACGCACCGGGCACCCACCTCAGACCGCAGCAACCGGGGGAGAAACCAGGACATGACCGCTTCCGCCGAACCCCTCGTCCGCATCGTCCGCGGCAGTCTCACCGACGAGGAACTCGCCGCCCTGACCGCCGTCCTCGCCGCGCGCGCCGCCGCCGCGCAGCAGGCCGCCGCCGCCGCGCCGATCGAGCCGATCGCCAACTGGCAGCGCCTGGAGCGCCGCCCGGCGTACTACTCGCCGTTCAGCTGGCAGCAGGCCGCCTGACGGCCCGCGGCCCGAGCCGACGGCCGGTCACCCCGCCCGGGTGACCGGCCGTCCGGCATTGCCCCGGGGCCGCGCCGGAGCGGCCCCCGCCCGCTCGCCCGGGGCCGGAAGGGCCCGCGGAGGGCTCGGTAGGATGCCTACTGGACGGTATGCGTCCGCCGCCCCGTCCGCCCCCATAGGATCGGCCGCTGCCGAGACCAGAACACTCCAGGGAGGCTGCGATGGCCAGGCAGGCCCGCGCACTGGCGACCCGCCAGGCGGTACTCGTCGCCGCGGCCGAGGTGTTCGACGAGCGGGGCTACGCCGCCGCCACGATGTCCGAGATCCTGGACCGGGCCGGCGTCACCAAGGGCGCGCTGTACTTCCACTTCCGCTCCAAGGAGGAGCTGGCGCTCGCCGTCATCGAGGGACAGGGCGTCTTCATCTCCGGCTGGACACCGGCCTCGGACAGCCCGGTGCAGAACCTGATCGACCTCGGCTACGCCTTCGCCCGCGCGCTCCAGACCGACCCGCTGGTGCGCGGCAGCATCCGGCTGACGATCGAGCACGGCAGCTTCACCCAGCCGCAGCTCGCGGCCTACCAGGGCTGGATGGACACGGTCCGCGAACTGCTGGAGCACGCCCGGGAGGCCGGCGACCTCCACCCGGGCGTCGACCTGACCGCGGCCGCCGGGGTGATCACCGGGGCCGTCACCGGCATCCAGCTGAGCTCCCAGGTGCTGGCCGACCGGCAGGACCTGGTCCAGCGGCTGTCCGACCTCTGGACGCTGCTGCTGCCCGGCCTGGTCCAGCCGCACGCGCTCGCCCGGCTGAGCGTCGCCGAGCGCGCCTGAGCCGCCGGGCACGACCGCGCGCGACCGGGCGCGACCGGGCCGCCGGGGCCGGGCGGCCACGGCGGCCGGCTCAGACCCGGTAGCCCACCCGCCGCTCCGCCGCCACCAGGGCCGGCAGCGCCGCCGTCCAGAGCCTGCTCACGGCCTCCGGCCCGGGCCGGCCGGCCTCCTCGCCCGCGAGCAGCACCAAGCCGGCCGCCACCGCGGTGAGCAGTTCGGCGGCGGCCCGCCGGTCCACCCCGGGGCTCAGCTCGCCGGCCTCGGCGGCGCGGTCCAGCAGCCGGTGGACGACGGCGGTGAGGCTGCGCCAGGCGACGTCGGGGGCCACCGGAACGGGCCGGCCCTCCGGCCCCTCCTGGGCACCGTCCCGGCGCGGCCCCGGCCGGCCGAGCCGGACACCGGCCCGCACCACCACGTCCTCGCGCAGCATCCGGGCCAGCTCGTGCGTGAAGTCGATCAGGCCCTGGAGCGCCGGACCGTCGGCCCGCAGCGCGCGCAGCGCGGCCGAGCCGACCTCCCGTCCGGAGGCGCAGCGCACCCCGTCGGCGAGGGCCTGCTTGGACACGAAGTGGAAGTAGAGGGCCCCCTTGCTCACCCCGGCCCGCCGGCTGATGTCGACCAGGCTGGCGGCCTCGAAGCCCACGCGCGCGAAGGTCTCCGCGGCGGCGAGCAGTACGGCCTGCCGGGTCCGCCCAGCCCGTTCCTGCTTGACCACTGGCCCCCTCCGGACTCGGCCGGGCGCGATCCCCGCCCCACCCGGCTGCTGTCGGCGCGGCCCCTGCGGAGGCGGCGCTCGCATGCGGACGGCACCCTCCGAAACCGCATGGTTGGTATCTAATCTAGCGCCTGCTTCGCCCCCGCCGTCCAGCGGGGACGGACCCCCATCGATGGTCCGGGACCCCCTCAACGGGCATTCCCCCAGCCCACGGGGCAGGTAGCGTGATCGGGCCGGAGAATGCGACCCGGGCACCCCCAGTCGCAAAACACAAACCGGGTGGTATGTATGTTTTGCTCGGACGGCCGTGGCGGCCGCTCCGACCGACACCCTGAAGCGGGGGCCCGTCATGCCATCGATCGTAGAGCCGGACCCGCACGGCCCGAACGCCCGCCCCGGCCCGGGCGGCGGTGGCGGCTTCGACTTCCACGACGGCCCCGCGACCGGCTACGACTTCCACGACCGGACCGTCTCCCGGCACCTGGTGCACCGCGCCTCGGTGTCCGAGGTGTTCCTCACCGGCTGGCAGGCCACCGGCCCGTACGACTTCCTGCTCGGCGCCCAGTGGCCCCGGCTGCACGGCTTCTACCGGCTGCCCGGGGACCGCTACCACGACCCGGTGCTGCTCGCCGAAACGATCCGGCAGACCGGACTGCTGATCGGCCACGCCGGGTTCGGGGTGCCGCGCGGCCACCACTTCGTGATGGAGGACCTCTCCTACGCGCTCCACGAACCCGGACTGCCGGGCCTGGCCGTCACCGCCGGCCCCGCCTCGCTGATGCTGACCGTCGGCTGCGAGGACGTCCGGATGCGGCACGGCGAACTGGTCTCCCTGCGGGTCCGCGTCGACGTCACCCGGGACGGCCGGCCGATCGGCCGCGGCAGCGGCCGGCTGCGGGTGCTCTCCCCCGCCTCGTACGCCCGGCTGCGCGGGCCCGCGCGGCGCACCGCCCCGCCGCTCCTGCCGGCGCCCGCCGCACCCGAGCTGGTCGGCCGCGCGCAGCCCGCCGACGTGGTGCTCGGCCCGACCCTGTCCCCGGACACCTGGCTGCTGCGGGCCGACGCCACCCACCCGGTGCTGTTCGACCACGAGCTGGACCACGTGCCCGGCATGCTGGTGCTGGAGGCCGCCCGGCAGGCCGCCCAGCGGCTGCGCCACCCCGAACCGGTGGTGCCGGTCGAGCTGGTGACCTCCTTCGACCGCTACATCGAGCTGGACCGGCCCTGCTTCGTCCGGGCGGTCCCCGAACCGACCGCCGGGCCGACCGCCGGGCCGGTCGCGGCGGACGGCCGGCTGGCGGTACGGGTCCAGCTGCTCCAGGACGGCCGGCCGGCGGCCGAGTGCCTGCTGCTCACCGCACCCCTGGACGGGCCGGCCGAGGGCCCGAGGGTGCCGGCCCGGCGGGAGGCCTACGAGGGCCGCCCCGCCGCGCCGGGCCTCGGCGGCACCCGGCTGCCGCTGGCGAGCTGATCCCCCGACGGACGGCTGGTCCCCAAACGGGCGACTCGACCCCGTCGGGGGGCTCGTGCCCGTCAGGCGGCCACCAGTGCGGCCGGCCGGCCCGCGTGCATCACGCTGAGATTGGTCGCCAGCCGGACCGGGTCCTGGGCCAGCCACAGCCGCAGCGCCGCGCCCAGGGCGGCACTGGCCGACTCGACCCGGACGTCGGTGATCTGCGTGATCCGGGCCGCGCCCGGCACCAGCAGGTCGGCCAGCGCGGTCGGCAGCCAGACCGTCAGGGCGCACGGCGCGGGCATGGCCAGCGCCCCCAGCAGCCGGTAGGCGTCCCCCGGCGCGCTGAGCGTGGGGATGATGTCCAGCAGCGCGTCGGACACCACCTCGGACACGTCGCTCCGGTGTCCCTGGGCGAGCCTGCGGAGCAGCATGCGCTCGGCGGCGGTGATTCGGACGGTCAGCATGACCTCGTCGCACTCCATTGCGCGATTTCCTCCTCAATTCCCTCTCGCACCGACCGGCGGCCGGCACGCACTACCCCTGCACATCGGCCCGGCTACCTGTGGGAGAGAGCCGGGCCGGTGGGTCATCGTGTGCCCCGGTCAGATCCCCGCGTAGGAGTGCTTTCCGGTGACGAAGATGTTCACGCCGTAGTAGTTGAAGAGCCAGCAGGCGAACGCCGCCAGCGCCAGGTAGGCGGCCTTGCGGCCCTTCCAGCCGGCCGTCGCGCGGGCGTGCAGGTAGCAGGCGTAGGCGACCCAGGTGATGAACGACCAGGTCTCCTTCGGGTCCCACTCCCAGTACTTGCCCCAGGCCGCCTCGGCCCAGATCGCGCCCGCGATGATGGTGAAGGTCCACAGCGGGAAGACCAGGGCGTTGATCCGGTAGGACAGCTTGTCGAAGGTCGACGCGGCGGGCAGCCGGCGCCAGATCGAGGCCGAAGTGCCCAGCGGACCGGTGGTCAGGCCGGCCGCCATGCGCTTGTCGAAGGAGTCCTTGCCGAGGTACAGCAGCGTCGCGATGAACGCCGCGTAGAACGCGCCGCCGCAGAAGATCGCGGTGGACACGTGGATCGCCAGCCACGGCGAGTGCAGCGCCGGGACGAGCTGCTCCGAGTCGGTGTACAGCACCGTGGTGGCGATGCCGAGGGTCAGCAGCCCCGCGAGGACGACCGGCAGGCCGAGCCAGCGGACGTTCTTCTTCGCGGCCAGCAGCACCAGGTACGCCGCCGTCATGGCGAAGGCGAAGGCGCAGGAGAACTCGTACATGTTGCCCCACGGCCAGCGCGAGACCGAGAGGCCGCGGGCGACGATCCCGCCCGCGTGCAGCGCCGCGCCGAGCACGGTGAGCGAGACGGCGATCCGGCCGGCCAGGTCGGCCCGCTCGTTGGTGCCGGCCGCGCCCGGGCCGTCCTCCTCCTCGACGCCGCGCCCGCTGGTGACCACCGTCGCGCCCTCGCCCGCGACCGCGGTGCGGGTGAGCGTGGTGGTGCCGCCGCCGGCCCCCGCCACGGTGACGGTGACCTTCCTGGCCTTCTTCTCGGCCGTGGCGACGCTCTCGCCGAGGGTGCCGGCCTGGACCTTCGAGCGGACGGCGACGGCGCCCTTGCTGCCGAAGGTCCACTCGATCATGTGGGCGAACATGGCGAGCGTGTAGACCACCATCGCCGAATAGATCAGCTTGTTGGAGAGGTCGGCCAGCTGTGGGTCGACCGCCGAGGCGAGTTGCACCGTCTACTCCTTGGAGTTCTGGTCGGCAGGGACTGCGGGGGCTGAGGCCTCGGCCTCGGGGTCGTGGGGTGTCGCGTCGGACGCGGTGTCGGCTTCCCCGGCACCGTCCCCGGCGTCCTCCTCGGAGGCCGGGGCGTCGTCCTCGGAGGCCGGGGCGTCGTCCTGGAGGTCGACCGCGAGCTCCGCCAGCTCCTCGGCGATCTTCGCCGACTCGCTGCGGGCCAGGCCGGCCAGCTCGACCTGGGTGCCGCCGCCCGGCAGGGCGACCGCCCGCACCCAGATCCGGCGGCGCTGGATGAACAGCGAGCCGATCAGACCGAGGATCGCCAGCACGCCGCCGACCAGGGCGATCTCGTTGCCCGGGCGGTGCGTGATGTTGAAGCTCGCCCACTGCTTGTAGCCGTCGAAAGTGATGGAGCCGTAGCCGTCGGGGAGGTTCCAGCCCTCACCCGGCTTGAGCCTGGCCTTGGCCGGCTGGCCGTCCTGGGTCAGCTGGGTGAGCTTGCGGGTGTTGAGCTGGTAGACGTTCTGCGGCAGGCCGGAGTCGGTGCCCAGGTCGCCCGCGAAGGCGTTCAGCACCAGTTCGGGGGCGGCGTCACCGGGGAACAGCGAGACCGGGCCGGTGCCCTCGAAGCTCAGCGGGGCGGTCGGCAGGAAGAACCCGGAGAAGCCCATCTGGGTCTTGTTGCCGTCGGGACCCACGCCGTAGTCGGAGGCCTTCACCACGCCGGTGGAGGTCAGGTTGCCGTCCTGCGGCAGGAACGGGACGGCGCCCTGGTAGACGACGTCGCCCTTGCCGTTCTTGAGGGTGATCATCGGGGCGTAGCCGTGGCCGATCAGGTAGACCTTGCTGCCGCCGACCTCCAGCGGGTGGTTCACCTCGATCGTCGACTTCTTCAGCGCGGACGGGTCGCCGCCCTCGGAGTACTGGACGTGCGCGGTGAACTGCCGGGCGGCGCCGATCTGGTCGCCCTTCTCCTGGAACTTCGAGGTGAAGCCGTCCAGCTTCAGGTAGAAGGGGTCGAGGTCCTGGCTGCCGTAGAACCGGGTGCCGGTGAAGTCGTCGAGCTGGGTGATGGTGTTGGAGTAGGCCTCGCCCTCGATCATCAGCTTGCCGCCGGTGCCGGCGGCCAGGCTGGACCAGGCGAAGCCGCCGAGCAGCGCGAACAGCGACAGGTGGAACAGCAGGTTGCCGACCTCGCGCAGGTAGCCCTTCTCGGCCGCGACCGCGCCGCCGGACAGGTGGGCGCGGAAGCCGCGCTTGCGCAGCAGCCGGTGCGCGGCGGCGTTCACCCGGTCGGCGTCCGCCTCGGTGCGCCAGACCGCGTGCACCGGCATCCGGGTCAGGTTGCGCGGCGCGGCCGGCGGCCGGGAGCGCAGCACGCCGACGAACTGCCAGGTGCGCGGGACGATGCAGCCGGCCAGCGAGACGAACAGCAGGATGTAGATCGCGGAGAACCAGACCGAGCTGTAGACGTCGAACAGCTGGAGCTTCTCGTAGATCGGCGCGACCGTGGTGTGCTGCGCCTTCCAGGTCTGCACCTTGAACTGGTTCTGCCCGTTCTGCGGGATCAGCGAGCCGGGGATGGCGGCCAGCGACAGCAGGAACAGCAGGATCAGGGCGACCCGCATCGAGGTCAGCTGGCGCCACATCCAGCGGGCCCAGCCGAACGGCCCTATGCCGGTCGGGCCTTCGGACTCGACCGGGGCGGTGCTGAGCCGCTCGGCGGCACTGTCGTCCGGCGCCGGCGGCTGCTCGGTCTCGGTCGTGGTGTTGCTCACGGTCAGATTCCGATCTGGAAGTCGGCGGTCCAGGACTGCAGCTGGCTCATCATCGAGTCCCAGATCCCGGTGACGAGCAGCAGACCGACCGCGACGAGCATGCCGCCGCCGATCCTCATGACGAGCGGGTAGTGCCGCTTGACCCAGCCGAAGGCGCCCAGCGCCCGGCGGAAGGCCACCGCGGCCAGGATGAACGGTACGCCGAGGCCCAGGCAGTAGAAGGTGGTCAGCAGCGCGCCACGCTGGGCGTCGGCCTGGTTGAGGGCCAGGTTCTGCACGGCGGTCAGGGTCGGGCCCATGCACGGGGTCCAGCCGACGCCGAACACCACCCCGAGCATCGGGGCGCCCAGCAGGCCGACCGCCGGGCGGCGGTGGGAGCGGACCTCGCGCATGCTCAGCCCGGGCACCAGGCCCATGAACGCCAGGCCCATCACCACGGTGAGCGAGCCCAGCACGATGCTGATGATCCGCTTGTAGTCCTGGAGCTCCTGGCCGAAGTAGCCGAACAGGGCGCCGGTGGAGACGAACACCGCGGTGAAGCCGAGGATGAACAGCACCACGCCGAGCAGCATCCGGCCGCGCCGCGAACCGCGGGCGTCCGCGAGGTCGGCGGCGGAGAAGCCGGTCACGTACGACAGGTAGCCGGGGACCAGCGGCAGCACGCACGGCGAGAAGAACGACGCCAGCCCCGCCACCAGCGCGACCGGGGCGGCGGCCAGCAGCGCGCCGCTCTGGACGGTCGAGGTGGCGTCGGCGAGGTGCAGGGGCGGCAGACTCACTGCTTCTGCTCCGCCACCACCGGCTGGAGGATCGACTCCAGCGCGTCCTCGGTGGTGCCGCCGACGGCGCGGGCGGCCAGCTTGCCGTCCCGGTCGACGATCAGGGTGGTCGGGATGGACTGCGGGTTGAGGCTGCCCTTGGGGAACTTGAGCAGCTGGGTGCCGGCCGGGTCGAAGAGGCTCGGGTAGGTGACGCCCTGCTCCTGCTCGAAGCGGACGGCGTTCTGCTTCTCGGTGTCCCGGGTGTTGATGCCGAGGAACTGGACGCCCTGGTCCTTGTACTTCTCCGAGACGTTCTGGAGGCTCTTGGCCTCGGCCCGGCACGGGCCGCACCAGGAGCCCCAGACGTTCAGCACGACGACCTTGCCCCGGTAGTCGGAGAGCTTGGCCGCGGTGCCCTCCAGCGTCTCGCCGGAGATGTCCGGCGCGTCCCCGCGCTTGCCGGCCTCCGCCTTCGACAGGTTGGTGCCCTTGACCGTGACGAAGCCGACCTGGCCCTCGCCGCCGCCCGACGAGCCCGAGGAGGAGCAGCCGGTGAGGGCGAGCGCAGCGGCGGCGACGGTGGCGGCGGCTGCTGCGGCGACACGGGGACGGGGGCGCGTCATGGCAGACATGTGAAAAGTTTCGCATGGAGTTCCGGGCCGGTTCGCCGGGGTCCTGCCTTGCGCGTCGCACCCCCTCTGACCTGCGACGAAATCGGGTCACCCGGCATCTGCCAGGTGACCCGAAGTCATACTTACACGCCGCTTACGGAGGCGGGGCGGCGAAGGTGCGGAGGCTAGGCGCCGAAGCTCTTGCCCACCGGCTTGTCGCCCTTGCGGCCCTTGCCCACCAGGTGCGCGGGCAGCAGGTCGCGGGCCGGCTCGCGGTAGCCGACCGAGACGATCCGGTCGCCCTCGAAGGTGAAGCTGGTCAGCGAGGCCAGCGAGCACTGCCGGTTGCGCGGGTCGTGCCAGAGCCGGCGGCGCTCCACGAAGGAGCGCAGGGTCCAGATCGGCAGCTGGTGGCTGACGCAGACCGCCTCGTGCCCGCGCGCGGCGTCCCGGGCGGCGCCGAGCGCGCCCATCATCCGCACCGCCTGGTCGAGGTACGGCTCGCCCCACGAGGGCTTGAACGGGTTGGTGAGGTACTTCCAGTAGCCCGGGTTCCGCAGCGACCCGTCGCCGACCCCGAAGGTCTTGCCCTCGAAGACGTTCTCCGCCTCGATCAGCCGCCCGTCCGCCGCGACGTCCAGGCCGTGCGCCTCGGCGATCGGCGCGGCGGTCTCCTGGGCCCGCTCCAGCGGGGAGGCCACCACGTGGGTGATGTCCCGGCCGGCCAGGTCCTCGGCGACCCGCTCGGCCATCTTCCGGCCCAGCTCGGACAGGTGGTAGTCCGGCAGGCGCCCGTACAGGACGCCCTCCGGGTTGTGCACCTCGCCGTGCCGCATCACGTGGACGACGGTGATCTCTTTGGCGCTCACTTCTCGACTACTCCTGGGAATCGGGTTCGGGCCGCGACGGGTCAGGCCGTGGCGGCGGCAGCGGCGCGCGCGGCGGCCGGCAGGGCGGCGGCGATCCGCTCGATCGCCCGCTCGTCGTGGGCCGCCGAGACGAACCAGGACTCGAAGGCGGACGGCGGCAGGTAGACGCCCGCGGCCAGCATCGCGTGGAAGAAGGCGGTGAAACGGTACGCCTCCTGGGTCCTGGCCTCGTCGTAGTCGGTGACCGGGGCCTCGGTGAAGAACACCGAGAACATGTTCCCGGCGGTCTGCAGCCGGTGGGCCACGCCCTCCTTGGCGAGCGCGTCGGTGACCAGGCCGGAGACCTCGGCGGCGACCTTGTCCACCGTGGCGTACACCTCGTCGGTGCAGCCGCGCAGCTGGGCCAGGCCGGCCGCGGTGGCGATCGGGTTCCCGGACAGGGTGCCCGCCTGGTAGACCGGGCCGGCCGGGGCCAGGTGCGCCATCACGTCGGCGCGGCCGCCGAAGGCCGCGGCCGGGAAGCCGCCGCCCATGACCTTGCCGAAGGTCAGCAGGTCCGGCGCCCAGCCCTCGTTCGCCGCCTCCAGGCCGTACCAGCCGGCCTTGGAGACGCGGAAGCCGGTCATCACCTCGTCGGAGATGAACAGCGCGCCGTTCTCGCGGCAGAGCCGGGCCAGGCCGCCGTTGAAGCCGGGCAGCGGCGGGACGACGCCCATGTTGCCGGGCGAGGCCTCGGTGATCACGCAGGCGATCTCGCCCGGGTGGGCGGCGAAGGCCTGCTCCACGGCGGCCAGGTCGTTGTACGGCAGCACGATGGTGTCGCCGGCCTGGGCGCCGGTGACGCCCGGGGTGTCCGGCAGGCCGAAGGTGGCCACGCCGGAACCGGCGGCGGCCAGCAGCGCGTCCACGTGACCGTGGTAGCAGCCGGCGAACTTGACCACCTTCGCCCGGCCGGTGAAGCCGCGGGCCAGCCGGATCGCGGACATGGTGGCCTCGGTGCCGGAGGAGACCAGGCGGACCTGCTCGACCGGGGCGACCCGGCCGACGATCTCCTCGGCCAGCTCGACCTCGCCCTGGCCGGGGGTGCCGAAGGAGGTGCCCTTGGAGACGGCCTGCTGGACGGCGTCGATCACCGCGGGGTGCGCGTGGCCGAGGATCATCGGACCCCACGAGCACACCAGGTCGACGTACTCGCGGCCGTCGGCGTCGGTCAGGTAGGGGCCGGTGCCGGACACCATGAAGCGCGGCGTGCCGCCGACCGCGCGGAAGGCGCGCACCGGGGAGTTGACGCCGCCGGGCGTCACCACGGAGGCGCGGTCGAACAGCGACTGGGACTGGGGGGCTTCGTAGGGGTAGCTCACAAAAGACATGGTCTCAAATCGTGTCCTCACGCTCTGCATGTCCGACCCGATCATCTGGAACGATGATCCGGGCACCGTTGTCTGTACGGTTGTCCGTACAGCAGGGGCCGCTGACTGCACCGGACCGGGGACCAGTCAGACTGTGTACACAGAGTGCACGGGCGTTCCGGTTTGTGTGCAGGGGTGTGGAGAGGACTGCCGCGTACCACGAGTGGGTACGGCGGCGCATGACGGGTAAGGAGCACGTCCGGTGGGCGCCGGATGTGCGGGGGTCTGTCGATTCCGGCGAATTCCGGTGAGGATGGTCCGAGTGTCCGAGGCGCAGGACGGCTACGACGAGGCTGCGGGGGGCTCCCGCAGGCCCGCCGAAACCGCACGCGGGGGTACGGGAGCGGGTACGGGTCGTGGTCGTCGCGGCGGTGAGAGGCGGGGTGAGGGACGCGTGGGGGTGACCTACAAGTACTTCGGGGCCCCGGACCGCGCGACCGCCGCCAGAGTCCCCACCGCCCTCGGCCCGGGCGGACTCGGCCTGGACGCCGGCGAGCTCGGCTCGCTGGGACGGCTCGGCGACCTGATGGAGACCAGTGGCTCCCCCACCGGCCACCTCTCCACCAAGATCAAGCCGGAGACGATGAGCGCCATGGTGCTCACCGGCATCCAGGGCGTGCCGCTGCACCAGGTGCCGCCGCTGGAACTGGTCGTGCTGCACCCCGACTACGCCGTCGTCCAGCTGCCCCACAACGTCGTCGAGCCGTTGCGCAAGGCCGACGAGACGGAGCTCGGCGCCGCCGCCTTCATCTGGTCCACCGTGCCGGACCGGCGCGGACCGCGGGACGCGTTCGTGATCTACAGCATGCTGCACGAGTGGCAGGACTTCGCCAACCGGCTGCACGAGGCCGGGCACCAGCTGTACTGCCTGGTCTGGCCGTGACGCCCGGCCCCGGCGCGCCGTTCGAACGCGGGCCGGGGCGGGGCGGGTTGGCGGACCGTCAGTTCTGACGCCCGGTCGGCCGCAGGACGGTGGCGGCGAGCAGCAGGGCCACCGCGAGCAGCCCGGCGGCGACCGCGAAGGCGAGGCGGAAGCCGCCGGCCAGGGCGTCCGCGGCGGGGTGTCCGGCCGCGGCCAGGGCGGCGGTGCGGCCGCTCGCGAGGGTGCCGAGGACGGCGACCCCGAGCGCGCCGCCGACCTGCTGGGTGGTGTTGAACAGGCCGGAGGCGGTGCCCGCGTCCTGCGGTCCGGCGCCCGACATGCCGAGGACCGCGAGCGTGGACAGCACCAGGCCGCCGCCCGCGATCAGCAGCATGGTCGGCAGCAGGTGGACGACGTAGTCGGCGTCGGCGGGCAGCCGGACCAGCAGTGCGAGCGCGGCGAGCAGCATGGCGAGCCCCGCGAGCAGCACGGCGCGCTCGCCGAACCGGGCGCTCAGCCGGGCCGAGAGCAGCAGCGACACCGCGCCGATGGCGGCCGCCGCCGGCAGCATCGCCAGGCCGGTGGCGGCGGCGCCGTAGCCGAGGACCTGCTGCAGGTAGAGCGCGACCATGATCTGGAAGCCGAACATCCCGGAGATGGTCAGCACCTGCACGGCGTTGGCGCCGGAGACGTTGCGCGAGCGGAACATCCGCAGCGGGAGCAGGGGTTGGGCGGCCCGGGCCTGCCGGAGCAGGAAGCCGGCCAGCAGCGCGAGCGAGAGCGCGCCGAGGCCCAGGGTGCGGGCCGAGGTCCAGCCGTGCTGGCCGGTGCCGACGATGGTGTAGATGCCGAGCATCAGGGCGGCGGTGATCAGCACGGCGCCGAGCACGTCGGCGCCGGCCCGCAGGCCGGGGCCGCGGTCGGACTCCAGCAGCCGCAGGGAGAGCAGGACGGCGGCCAGGCCGAGCGGCAGGTTGATCAGGAAGATCCAGTGCCAGTTGAGGGCCTGGGTGAGCACCCCGCCGAGGACCTGGCCGATCGAGGCGCCGGCCGCGCCGACGAAGCTGAACGCGCCGATCGCCCGGCCGCGCTCGGCCGGCTCGGGGAAGAGCGTGACGATCATGCCGAGGCTGACGGCGGAGGCCATCGCGCCGCCGACGCCCTGGAGGAAGCGGGCGGCGATCAGCGCCTGCTGCCCGGTGGCGACGGCGCAGAGCAGCGAGGCGGCGGTGAAGAGGGTGAGCCCGGCGACGAACATCCGCCTGCGGCCGATCAGGTCGCCGAGCCGGCCGGCCAGCAGGAGCAGGCCGCCGAAGGCGATCAGGTAGGCGTTGACCGTCCAGGTGAGTCCGGCGGGCGAGAAGTGCAGGTCGCCCTGGATCGCGGGCAGCGCCACGGTGACGATCGAGCCGTCCAGGACGATCATCAGCATTCCCGCGCAGAGCACCGCGAGCGCGAGGGTGCGGGAGCGGGCGGTGGCGGGGGCTGCGGAGGCCGGCGTGGGCGCGGCCGGGGCGTGCGTGGTCATGGCGGTTCTCCCGGTTCGTCGAGTACCGGGTAGGACGCTATCAGATCGTTTTGTTCGGGACTATCTATCTCGGGAGCAGCTTGGGGTCGGGGCGGTCAGCCCCGGGAGCGGCGGGCACGGCGGACGGTGCGCTCGACCTCGACCGGTTCCGCGAGGTGGCCCTCCACCAGGCGGGTCAGGGCCGAGACGAACACCTCGCGCTCCGGCTGCGGCAGCGCCTCCAGCAGCTCGCGGTGCACCCGGTCGGCGATCGCGGTGCCCTGCACCACGGCCCGCTCGCCCGCCTCGGTGACCGAGACGATCCGGGCCCGCCGGTCGGTCGCGGACGGGCGGCGCTCGGCCAGGCCCGCCTTCTCCAGCTCGTCGACGGTGACCACCATGGTCGTCTTGTCCAGGTCCGCCAGCTCGGCCAGCTGGATCTGGGTGCGTTCGGACTCCTGCGCGTGGAACAGCACGCAGTAGGCGCGCGGGGTGATCCCGAGCTCGGTGAAGGCGGCCGCCATCCGGGTGGCCAGCACGTGGCTCGCGTGGTCCATCAGCCCGGAGATGTCGCGGATCTGGCGCACGGGCGGCGGGGTCGTCGTCATACGTCCGAGGTTAGCAACGGCCCGTCTGCTCCCGGATGATCCCGTAGCCAACCAACGCCGGGTCTACGGGATGCCCAACTCGAACAGCGCATAGCCCCCGTACCAGCCCGCCGCGAGGACGGGCATCGCCAGCAGCCAGGCCAGCGAGGAGAGCCGCACCCGGCGCAGCGCCACCGCCAGGCCGATGCAGAGCGGGAAGGCGGGCAGCAGGTAGCGCGAGATGTTGCCGAAGATCTGGTTGGTGCTCAGCGCGGTGAAGATGGTGAGCCCGGTGTAGACCCACAGCACCAGCGGCGGCCGGGTGCGCCACAGCAGCAGCACCAGCCCGGGCAGCGCGATCAGCAGGCCGATCGCGATCAGGTCCGGGACGGGATTGGCCTGCCAGTAGGTCCAGTGGCCGGTGATCACGTCCCTGATCGTGCGCAGGGTGGAGGAGCCGCCGTCGAAGTAGCGGTTCCAGGCGCCCTGCTGGAGCTTGAAGTAGCCGCCCCAGTCGCCCATCTTCCAGCCGACCCAGGCGACGTAGCCGAGCAGGCCCCACGGCGTGATCAGCATCGCGGTCAGCGGACGGGCCACCCCGTCGGTGCGGCGGACCAGCGCGACCAGCGCGGCGATCGAGACGGCGGCGATCAGCACGGCGGCGGTCGGCCGGTTGAGGCCCGCCACCAGCGTCAGCACACCGGCCGCGAGCCAGCGGCGGGTCATCACGCAGTAGCAGGCCCAGGCGGACAGCGCGACGAACAGCGAGTCCGAGTAGACCGCCCACTCCACGCCGGAGCCCGGGAACAGGCCCCAGAGCACCGCCGCGATCACGCCCGCCCGGAAGCCGCCGAGCCGCTCGGCGATCGCGAAGATCCCGGCCGCCGCGACCAGCGAGGCCAGCACCGAGACGACGATCCCGGAGCCGTACGGGCCGAGCCCGGTGACCGCGCCGACCAGCCGCATCAGCCAGGGGTAGAGCGGGAAGAAGGCGGCCGAGTTCTCGTAGTAGGTCGCCAGCGGGAAGCCGTGCAGCGGGATCAGCTGCGGGTTGTACCCGTTCTCGGCGATCCGCTGGTACCAGACGCCGTCCCAGGTGCCCAGCACGTCCCAGGGCTTGGCAGCGCCCCCGCGGCCCGGCTGCTTGGTCAGGTAGTCGCCGGTGTGCGAGAGCAGCAGCATGAAGACGGTCACGCCGATGGCCTTGACCGCCGCGTACGCGCCCAGTGCGGGCCCGAAGCGGTCCACCAGCGCCCCGAACCGGCCGGGCTCCCGGCCGGTCCGTTCCTCGGGGGTCTCCGCCGACTCCGCTGCGGGCGCCGCGGGCGCTCCGGACTGGGTGCTGGACGACTCAGTGCTCGATGCCGTGCTCATCTGGTCTGGGTACTCCCCGCCCCGCTCGTGGTCCGCGCGGCTCCGGCGCAACGATTTTCCCGTGAGCCTACGGCACGCCCCCGAACCGAGGCCCCCTGGTGCCCCCGGAGCCCTGTCCGGCGCCGTGCCACCCGTGCCGAAGACCAGGCCGTCGCCGCCCGGTCGGGGGCGGCGACGGCCTGGGCGCGTGCGGGTGGATCAGCCGTGGACGTAGACGATGCCGAGCTTGGTGAGCTGCCAGAGCTGGTTGGCGGCGCCGGTGTCGGTGGCGAGTTCGACGTACGGGTTGCCCTTGGCGTCGAGGGTGCTGCCGGCAGCCAGGACCTTGCTGCGGTCCTGGGAGTCGGCGATCTTGTAGCGGCCGTCGCCGGCCGGCGTGAACACCCAGTGCTGGTTGCCGCCGCCGTTGCAGCCCCACTGCTGGATCCGGGTGCCGGGGGCGGTGGAGCCGGCGTTGGCGTCCAGGCACATGTTCCGGTTGCCGCTGAAGTCGAGCTCGTAGCTGCCGCCCGCCTTGGCCTCCAGGACGAAGGACTGGTTGAGCCCGCCGGTAGCCGGATAGGTGATCGCGGGCCGCCCGTTGGTGGAGTCGCCGTAGCTGCCGCCGCCGGTGAGGTCGAGCGCGTTGCCGCTGGCGGCGTTGGTCAGCTGGTACCAGGCGCCGTCCTCGGGGACGTCCCCGAACGGCTGTCCGGGCGTGAGCGGCTGGATCGAGGTGGTGTTCTGCTGGTTGAGCGTGCAGTACGCCTGCGCCAGCTCGGTCCGGGCGTAGAACTGGCCGAGGCAGACGCCCTCGCCGCGGTAGCCGGCCACCCGCAGGTGGTACGACTGGCGGATCATGTTCATGCACAGCCCGGGGATGCCGATCTGCGAGTCGCAGCCGTTGCGCGCCCACTCGGAGAGGTTGATGACGTCCCCGTTGGAGTACTCGTACGGGGAGGACGTCCACTCCGCGCAGACCTCGTGCCCGAAGGCGACCCGCCGCTGGTCCAGGTACCGGACGCCGGGCACCTGCTCGACCGCGCCGCGCAGCGCGTCACTGAGTGTCGGCACCACCCAGTTGTGGCCCCAGGCGAGGTCCTCGGGGAAGGCCGGGCAGCCGTCGGCGATCTTGCCGAGGTAGTCGTTGCGCCGGATGTCCGGGGTGATCGGGTTGAAGTACGACTGGTAGACCAGCTGGTACGAGGAGTCGGCGTAGCCGGCCCTGCGCATGGTCTGACGGATGTTCTGGAGCGCGGCGACCACCTTGGGCTGGACGCCCTTGGCGCGCCGGCGGATCTCGTCGCTGCCGATGGTGTCCCGGCAGCCCTGGTCCTTGGGGATCGGGAAGTACTGCGCCAGGCAGTGCATCATGATCCCGCTGAAGTCGAAGTCGTCGTTGGCGCCGATGGTGACGACGACCATCCTGACGTCGTACTTGGCCGCCGTGTCCGCCAGTTTGACGTCCTGCTTGGGCTCGCCGAAGTCGCCGCTGCCGGGGCCGGTGACCTTGGCCAGTTCCGGGTCGCTGACCAGGTCGCCGGTCTGGGCGCCGGAGCAGGCCAGGTCGATCGGGGTGACCCCGGGGATGTCGGTGACGAAGATCTCCGACTTGGGGTGGCGGTGGCAGTAGTTGGTGGGGCTGTCCGTCTCCGGGAAGTAGCCGTCGTTGGTGTCGGTGCCGGCGCCCTCCCCGGAGATGGCGCTGTCGCCGAGGGCGACGATCGCGGCCGGACGGGTGGCCGCGGGCGCGGCCGGGGCGGGGTCGGCCAGGGCGGCGGGGGCGCCGGTCAGGCCGAGGGTGGCGAGGAGGGCTCCGGTGGCGAGCAGTGCGGCGCACCGGGACGCACCCGTACGCGTTCGCCGTGCCGCCGGCAGGGGTGACCTGATCACACGCGACTCCTTGCGGGGGTGGGGGACCGCCCTGGCGGGGAGCCGAGCGGTGCGGAGCAAGAGAGGAGCAGGAAAGGTGAGCAGGTCTCGCATTCTAGGTACTGACAAGTAACGCAACAAGACTCGTGACACCGCCGGGAACCGACGGATCGACACGCTCCCGGCACAACGAAGAGCCGCCGCCCCGCGCCCCAGGAGGGAGGCGCGGAACGGCGGCTCGTACCGGCCGAACCGGGTGCGGGCTCAGCCCACGTTGGCGCACTTGTTGCCGAACGCCGGGTTCAGCAGGCCGATGATGTCGATGGTGTTGCCGCACAGGTTGATCGGCACGTGCACCGGGACCTGGATCTGGTTGCCGGAGACGACACCGGGGGAACCGGCGGCGACGCCCTGGGCGCCGGAGCTGGCCATCGCGGAACCGGCGCCGGTGGCCACGATGCCCACCACGGCCGCGCCGACGGCGGCGGTCTTCTTGATGCTCATACGAGCCTCCTGACTGTTCGACAGATATGCACGGGGAGTGCGACATCTAGAACGAGACCCCACCGGACCGGTTGCGACGGTCCCGGCACTGTCACCCATCCGGCGCAACGGCGCCGCGGACCGGGCATTCGGGTGATCGGAGGGTCGGACCGTTTCCCCCCGCGCGGTGCCTCGTTCTCCCTCACGGAACCCGGTCTCCACCGGCCCCCGCGCGGCGGGCCTCCCAGAACCCGGCGTCCGGCAACCCGTGCCGGAACGCCCGACCGGAATTCCACCTGGTCGCGCCTTTGTCCGAAGCCTTTCCCGGCCGTGCGGGAATCGTTCCGGAAGGCACCGCGACCCGGCAGTCACGGCCACGCCCGAGCCATGGGCGGAACACGCCGATATGCGCCGACCGAGTGACAATCACGGCAATCCCTGAAGCCTTCGGGTGAGTATTCGCGCTCGCCCGACTCCCGACATTCCCATTCCGTCGGGCAGAAATCGGAGGAATGACATGCGCAACTTCAAGAAGGCCGCCGTCCTGTCCCTGGCCGCCAGCGGCCTGGTGCTCGGTGCCGCCGGCGGTGCGGTCGCCAGCTCGGGCGCCGAGGGCGTCGCCGCCGGTTCCCCCGGCGTGCTCTCCGGCAACCAGATCCAGATCCCGCTGCACATCCCGATCAACCTGTGCGGCAACAGCATCGACATCATCGGCCTGCTGAACCCGGCCTTCGGCAACCAGTGCGCCAACATCGGCTGAACCCGCGGTCGCCGCACCGGCGACAGCCGATTCACCGAGCCCGTGCCGCGCCCCGCAGCGCCGGGGCGCGGCACGCTCCACCCGTGTGTGATCGAGGAGATCAACCCCCCATGCAGAACATGAAGAAGGCCGCCGTCCTCTCCGCCGCCGCTGCCGGCCTGGTGCTGGGCGCGGCGGGCTCCGCCGCCGCCAGCGCGGGCGCCGAGGGCGCGGCCGTCGGTTCCCCCGGCGTCATCTCCGGCAACCAGATCCAGGTCCCGGTGCACGTTCCGGTCAACCTGTGCGGCAACTCCATCAACATCGTCGGCCTGCTGAACCCGGCCTTCGGCAACGCCTGCGCCAACGTGGAGCTGCCCCCGCCGCCCGCGGACGACTGCTGATCCCCGATCGGCACGTGTTCCGGCCGTCCTGCCCCCCGACCAGTCGGCCGGGGGGCAGTTCGGCGTCCCCGGACAGCCGTCCGGGATCCCCGATCCACCGAAGGGTGATCACGATGGTTTCGAAGAAGAACGCGGCCGGACTGGCCGCCGCCGTGGGTGCCGCGGTGCTGCTCGGCGCCGGTTCGGCGCAGGCCGCCACCGCCCCGGGCGAGGCCCCGGCCGGCCCGGCCACGCTGACCAAGACCGACCTCGGCCAGGCGCTGGGCGGGACCACCACCGGCCTCGGCTACGGCATCGCGCCGATCAAGAGCCTGCGGCTGGACCCGTGGGCGAACTCCTCGGCCGACTTCCTCAACAACGGCGCGGCCCTCCAGCCCGACCAGGGCCTGCCCGCCGTCGGCACCGGGACGCTGACCGGCCCGCTGAGCGCCGGCGGCGGCGTCAAGGACCTCCCGCTGGTCGGCGGGCTGACCGGCCTCCTGCCGGGCTGAGCCCCCGGGCGCGCGGGAGCCCGGCACCCCGGCCGCGTGGCCTGGGTGCCGGGCTCCCGTCCCCGGGCGCGGCGCCCGGGTCGGAGCCGACTCAGAGCTGGGTCAGGCCCGTCAGCCCGGTCGTCTGCACCACGCCGGTGGCGGTCCCGGTGGTGGTCCCGGCCAGGGCGGCCGCCGTGTCGGTGAGGGAGAGCCGGCTGTCCTCGCCCCCGAGGCTGGCCTTGGCCCCGGGAACCACCTGCACCGCGCCGGAGACCAGGCGCGGGTCGATCTCGTCCACCTTCAGCCGGCCGTCGGCGAGCTGGCCGGCGCCGTCCTGGGCGAGCGAGAGCGGCTTGCCGAGGGTGAGCCCCGGGGTCCTGGCGTGCAGCGGCGCGGCCGGGGCGTCCAGCAGCACCTTGCCGAGGTCGGCGCCCTGGTCGACCAGCGGGAGCGGCAGATCGGCCTTGGCGCTCGGGCCGACCTTGCCGGTGGTCAGCTGGGGGAGGATCTGCTCCGGGAGCAGCGCGCCGCCGCCGCTGGTGGTCCGGTCGGGCGCCGGCGGCATCACCAGCGAGGTCGGGATGCCGGCCGTGAGCCGGCTGCCCAGCGGGGCGAGCGGGATGTCCGCCGGGACCTGCTGGGTGGCCAGCGCGTCCTCCAGCGCGCCGACCTGGTCGGGGCCGATCGGGGTGGCGGCGCCGGCCGCTCCTTGGGAGGCGAGCACACCGGCACCGACCGCCAGCAGCATCGCGCCGGCCCGCTGGGAGAACTTCATGCTTTTCACCGTTCTGCTGTCCGTACTGGGGATCATTGGGAAGGGCTGCGGGGCCGCAACCGGAAAGCGATCTGCTCAACGAGTGACCGGGAGTGCGGATTGCGGCCGTTAACCGGTTCGGAGTAATAATCCGATCGGATTCCCCCCGCCGTCGCGCCTCCGGGACTCTTTTCAAGAATCCCCGTAACCTTCCGTGCCGTCGTTCTTTGATCTGGACGTCAGTGACTGCAGACCGGGTCTGAGCGTTCTCAGCGTTGTACGCACGGAATCCAAAGAGCATTTCAGAGAGGGATCTCGCCATGATCCAGAAGTCCTTCGCCGCCGCCGGCCTGGCCGTCGCCGCGCTGGCCGGTGCCGCCGCGCCCGCCTCCGCCATCGGTGACGCGGACGGCGCCGCCGCCTCCATCGAAGGCAACGGCGGTACCAACTTCACGGGCACGGTCGGGAACAACAGCCCGAACTTCCACTTCCTGGACAACCCGAACATCTGCCTGCCGGAGATCCACAACATCGCGGTCGGCGTGCTCGGCGTGGCCGTCCCGGTCGAGGTCCCGATCGCCAACAACGGCGGCAGGCAGTACTGCACCGTCGGCCAGGGAACCCAGAGCCAGGGCGACGGCGGCGTGTCCCACCTGATCGGCTGATCGGTCGCCGCTCCGTTCTCCCTGCACCACCCTCCGATCCACCTACGAATCGCTCCCCGATTCACCCCGAGAGGAAAACCAGAGATGATCAAGAAGTCCCTCGCCGCCGCCGGCCTGGCCGCCGCCGCCTTCGCGATGTCCGCCGGCTCGGCCTCCGCCATCGTCGACTCGGACGGCGCCGCCACCTCCGTCCAGGGCAACGGCGGCACCAACCACACCGGCACCGCCGGCAACGGCAGCCCGAACAGCCACGTTCTGGACAACCCGAACATCTGCCTGCCGGAGATCCACAACGTCGCCGTCGCCGTCATCGGCATCGCGGTCCCGGTCGAGGTCCCGGTCCTGAACAACCAGCCGAAGCAGATCTGCAACGTCGGCCAGAACACCCAGTCCACGGGCGACGCGGGTGTCTCGCACCTGATCGGCTGATCAAGGGGCACAGCACGGTCGGAGGGCCCGGGGAGGATCACCTCCCCGGGCCCTCCGGGCTGTGCGGGCGAAGTGTCCGGCCGGCCGCGCCGCAGCGCGGTCCGGACGGGTGAGCGGCGGGCCGGTCCGGCGCGTGGATCGCCGATCAGGACCGCCGGTTGTGATCACGTGTCAGAGCGCCCGCGGGGCGCTCCCAGAGAGAGGGCAGTTCCATGAAGAGCAAGCTGGCCAAGGCCGCCCTGACCGCCGCCGCCGCACTGGCGCTCGCGGGTGCCGCCACCCCGGCCTTCGCCCACGTCGGCCTGGCCGGCGGCGGCGAGTTCGTCGCCTCCGCCGACCAGCCGTTCGTGGCCGGCGGGGGCTTCGGCGTCGCCCACGCCGGTGACGTCGTCGCCGGAGGCTTCGGCGGCGGTGCCGCCACCTCCACCGACGTGATCGGCGGCGGCGCGGGCTTCGCGCACGCCGGCGACGTGGGCATCTGAGTCCACGGCCTGACGGAAACCCGGAAGGCCGGGTCGCTCCCCCACGGGAGCGGCCCGGCCTTCCGCCGTACGGGGTCCGCTACTTGAGCATCGCGGCGGCTTCGAGGGCCCAGTAGGTGAGGATCTGCTCGGCGCCCGCGCGGCGGATCGAGGTGAGCGTCTCCATGATCATCCGCTCCCGGTCGATCCAGCCGTTCGCGGCGGCCGCCTCGACCATCGCGTACTCGCCGGACACCTGGTACGCGGAGACCGGCACCGGGGAGGCGTCGGCGACCTGGCGCAGGATGTCCAGGTAGGCCATGGCCGGCTTGACCATCACCATGTCCGCGCCCTCGGCGAGGTCCTGCGCCAGCTCGCGCAGCGACTCGCGGGCGTTGGCCGGGTCCTGCTGGTAGGTCTTGCGGTCGCCCTTGAGCGAGGAGCCGACGGCCTCGCGGAACGGGCCGTAGAAGGCCGAGGCGTACTTGGCGGTGTAGGCGAGGATGCCCACGTCCTGGTGCCCGGCCTCGTCCAGCGCCCGCCGGATCACGGCGATCTGGCCGTCCATCATGCCGGACGGGCCGACCAGGTGGACGCCGGCGTCGGCCTGCACCCGGGCCATCTCGGCGTAGCGCTCCAGGGTGGCGTCGTTGTCGACGCTGCCGTCCGCGGCCAGCACGCCGCAGTGGCCGTGGTCCGTGTACTCGTCCAGGCAGAGGTCCGACATGACCACCAGGGAGTCGCCGACCTCGGAGACCACGTCCCGGATCGCCTGCTGGAGGATGCCGTCCGGGTTGGTGCCCTCGCTGCCGGTCGCGTCCTGCACCTGCGGGACGCCGAACAGCATGAGGCCGCCCAGGCCCGCCTCGGCCGCCTCCACCGCGGCCTTGCGCAGGGTGTCCCGGGTGTGCTGGACCACGCCCGGCATCGAACTCACCGGGACGGGCTCGCTGACGCCCTCGCGGACGAACAGCGGCAGGATCAGCTCCGCCGGGTGCAGCCGGGTCTCGGCCACCAGGCGGCGCATCGCCGGGCTCCGGCGCAGTCGGCGCGGGCGTACGTACGGGAATTCAGCGGACACGGCTTCTCTCTCCGAACGGTTGTGCAGTGCCGGGGGCGACGGTCGGCCGCCCCCGGCCATGAGGGGTGTCAGCGGGCCTTGCGGCGCGAGCCGGGACGGCGCTCGCTGGGCCGGTAGACCGGCTCACCGGCGGCCGTCGCGGTGTCGCGGCGCTTGGCCCCGAAGTCTGCCAGCGCCTGGGCCAGCGCGGCCGCCGACGGCGCCGGGGCCATCACGTCGACCCGCAGGCCGTGCTCCTCGGCGGTCTTGGCGGTGGCCGGGCCGATGCAGGCGATGACGGTCACGTTGTGCGGCTTGCCCGCGATGCCGACCAGGTTCCGGACGGTCGAGGACGAGGTGAACAGCACCGCGTCGAAACCGCCGCCCTTGATCGCCTCACGGGTCTCGGCCGGCGGCGGCGAGGCGCGCACCGTCCGGTACGCCGTCACGTCGTCGACCTCCCAGCCGAGCTCGACCAGGCCGGCCACCAGGGTCTCGGTGGCGATGTCGGCGCGCGGCAGCAGCACCCGGTCGATCGGGTCGAAGACCGGGTCGTACGGCGGCCAGTCCTCCAGCAGGCCGGCCGCGGACTGCTCGCCGGAGGGCACCAGGTCCGGCTTCACGCCGAAGTCCACCAGGGCCTGCGCGGTGGTCTCGCCGACCGCCGCGACCTTGATCCCGGCGAACGCGCGGGCGTCCAGGCCGTACTCCTCGAACTTCTCCCGGACGGCGCGCACCGCGTTCACCGAGGTGAAGGCGATCCACTCGTAGCGACCGGTGACCAGGCCCTTGATGGCCCGCTCCATCTGCTGCGGGGTGCGCGGCGGCTCGACCGCGATGGTCGGCACCTCCTGCGGCACCGCGCCGTACGAGCGCAGCTGCTCGGACAGGCCGGTGGCCTGCTCCTTGGTGCGCGGCACCAGGACGTTCCAGCCGAACAGCGGCTTGGTCTCGAACCACGAGTGCGAGGCCCGGTGGGCGACCTGCTCGCCCACCACGGCTATCACCGAGGTGGCCGGGTCGACCGGGGCGGAGACCGGCGAGGGCAGCACCCGGGCGGCCTTCAGGTCGGCCGCGATGCCGGACAGGGTGGAGGTGAAGGTCCGCTGGCGGGTGGTGGTGCCGGAGAGCGTGGCGCTCAGCGCCGACTCCGGCTTGCGGCCGCACGCGACCAGGGCGGTGGCGGTGGCGGGCAGCTGGCCCAGGGTGGTGCGGACCACCAGGGTGGTCTCCGGCGCGCCCAGGTCCACCGGGCTGCCGGCCAGCAGCGCGGCGCCGTCCACGAAACGCACGTCGGTGCCGGACCCGGCGCGCAGCGGGACGCCCGCGTACGCCGGGACGCCGACCGACTGGGCCACGCCCGGGATCACCTCGAACGGGATCCCGTCGCCCGCGCAGCTGAGCATCTCCTCGGCGGCGCAGCCGTCCAGGCCGGGGTCGCCGTCGACGGTGCGGACCACGTGCTTGCCGGAGCGGACGGCCTCGGCGACCAGCTTGGCCAGGTCGAAGTCGGTGCCCTCGGCGGCGGGGGCGTGCACCTGCACGCCGGCCGGACAGTGGCTGCGCACGGCGGCGGCGGTCAGCGGGTCGGCGACCAGCACGTCGGCGGTGGACAGCACCTCGACCGCGCGCAGGGTCAGCAGGCCCGGGTCCCCGGGGCCCGCGCCCAGGAAGGTGCACCGTCCGGTGGCGGGCTGTCCCACCGGGAACAGGGCATCGGTGGCGGTGGTGGGGCTCATCGGGCTCGCTCCCCCATCAGGGCGGCCGCGCCCGCGGCGAGCAGCCGGTCAGCCAGCGCGCGGCCGAGGGCCACCGCCTGCTGCTCGGCGGTCTCGTCGAGGACGATCGGACCGTTGGCGGACATCTTCAGCAGGGCGGTTCCGTCGGGGTCGCCGACCACGCCGTCCAGCCGCAGTTCGTTCTCCCGGCCCCAGGTGGCCAGCGCGGCCACCGGCGCCGAGCAGCCGGCCTCCAGGGTGGCCAGCAGGGCGCGCTCGGCGGCCACGGCGACCCGGGTGGGGGCGTGGTCCAGCGCCGCGAGCGCGGCGGTCAGCCCGGTGTCGGCGGTGGTGCACTCGATCGCGAGCGCGCCCTGGCCGGGGGCCGGGACCATCACCTCGGTGTCGAGGTGCTGGGATATCTCGGCGCTGCGGCCGAGCCGGTTCAGGCCGGCCGTCGCCAGCACCACCGCGTCCAGCTCGCCGCTGGTCACGAAGCCGATCCGGGTGTCCACGTTGCCGCGGATCGCGACGGTCTCCAGCTGCGCGCCGCGGGCGTTGGCCCAGGCGTTCAGCTGCGCCATCCGGCGGGGCGAGCCGGTGCCGATCCGGGCCGGGCGGCCGGCGCCGGCCAGCTTCTCCACCAGCTCCTCCAGGGCCAGGCCCTCGGTCGCGACCAGGGCGTCCCGGACGTCCTCGCGCTCGGGGACGGCGGCCAGCGCCAGCCCCTGCGGGGCGGCGGTGGGCAGGTCCTTGAGCGAGTGCACGGCGAAGTCGATCCGGCCCTCCAGCAGCGCGTCGCGCAGCGCGGAGACGAACACCCCGGTGCCGCCGATCTGCGCCAGCGACTCCCGGGAGGTGTCGCCGTAGGTGGTGATCTCGACCAGCTCGACGGCGCGCCCGGTGACCCTGGTCACCTCGCGGGCCACCATGCCCGACTGCGCCATGGCGAGGGCGCTGCGCCGGGTGCCGAGCCGCAGGGCCGCGGTGGCCGAGGGCTGCTCCGTGATCGGTTGACCATTCATGAGGTGATCGTCCCGGTGGTACTCGTGGGATGGCTGACGGTTCATCTGGTGCCCCCGGCCGAGGGCTGGGGCGCCCCGCCGACGGGCGTGCCCGACACGGCGTGCACGGCCGCCGGGTCGAGGTCGAACAGTTCGCGCAGCGCCTCCGCGTAGGAGGCGCCGCCCGGCTCGGCGGCCAGCTGCTTCACCCGGACGGTCGGGGCGTGCAGCAGCTTGTCGACGACGCGGCGGACGGTCTGGGTGATCTCGGCGCGCGAGCGCTCGTCCAGGTCGGGCAGCCGGGAGTCCAGCCGGCCGAGCTCGGCGGCGACCACGTCGGAGGCCATCGAGCGCAGCGCGACCACGGTCGGCGCGATCCGGGCGGCCCGCTGGGCGGCGCCGAAGGCGGTCACCTCGTCGGAGACGATCCGGGTGACCTGGTCGACGTCGCCGGCGCCGGGGCTGGCGGCGTGCGCGTGGGAGAGGCTCTCCAGGTCGACCAGCAGGGCGCCGGGCAGCTCGTGCACGGTGTGGTCGACGTCGCGCGGCATGGCCAGGTCGAGCAGGGCGAGCGGCTCGGACGCCCCGTGGCGGAGCCGCTGGGCGTCCCGTCGGGAGGCGACCGCGGCGGCCACGTCCTCGGCCTTGATCACCACACCGGCCGCGCCGGTGCAGGAGATCACCAGGTCCACCTCGGCGAGCGCCTCCGGCACCTTGGCCAGGTCCAGGACCGAGGCCACGTCCGGGCCGAGGATCTCGACCAGCCGCTCGGCGCGGGCCGGGGTCCGGTTGGCGATCAGCAGGTCGGTCACGCCGGAGCGGACCAGGGTGGCGGCGGCCAGCGAGCTCATCGAGCCGGCGCCGACCACCAGCGCGCGCTTGCCGGCGATCTCGCCCGCGCCCGCCGCGACCTGCTCCAGGCCGAAGGTGACCAGCGACTGGCCGGCCTTGTCGATGCCGGTCTCGCTGTGCGCGCGCTTGCCGACCCGCAGGGCCTGCTGGAACAGCTCGTTCAGGCCGCGCCCGGCGGTGTGCTCCTCCTGGGCCTTGGCCAGCGCGTCGCGCAGCTGGCCGAGGATCTGGCCCTCGCCGACGACCATCGAGTCCAGGCCGCAGGCCACCGAGAAGAGGTGGTGGACGGCGCGGTCCTCGTAGTGGACGTACAGGTGGGAGGTCAGCTCCTCCAGGTCCACCCCGCTGTGGTGGGCCAGCAGCAGCGACAGCTCGGCGACGCCGGCGTGGAACTTGTCCACGTCCGCGTACAGCTCGATCCGGTTGCAGGTGTTCAGCAGCGCGGCCTCGCCGACCGTCGCGGTGGCGGCGGCGTCGTGCAGCAGCCGGGTCGGTACGTCACCCGTCAGCGCGGCGCGTTCCAGCACCCCGACCGGGGCGGTGCGATGGCTCAGCCCTACGACGAGAAGGCTCATGCCCGCCCCCCACAGCTCTCGGTGTTCATGCGGGCATCACCGCGGAGAGATCCCCGTCGCCGCCCTTGGCGGACTTTCCCTTGGCCTGCTCGGCCTGGTCCTTGGCCGCCGACTCGACGGTGCCCCGGGGCTTGCCGCTGCCGCCGGCCGCGCGGCGCAGCTTGGCGGCGGCCGCCCGGACCGGACCGGGGGCGCGGTCCAGCACCGACTCGGCACGGTCGTCCGGCTCCTCGCCGGCCTTGCGCTGCTCGTGGAAGGCGAGGATCTGGAGCTCGATGGAGAGGTCCACCTTGCGCACGTCCACGCCGTCCGGGACGGTCAGCACGGTCGGGGCGAAGTTCAGGATGCTGGTGACGCCGGCCTCCACCAGCCGGTCGCACACCTGCTGGGCGGCGCCGGGCGGGGTGGTGATCACGCCGATGGAGACGTGCTGGCTCTCGACGATCGACTCCAGCTCGTCCATGTGCCGCACCGGCAGTCCGGCCGCGGTGGAACCGACCACGTTGGGGTCGGCGTCCAACAGGGCGGCCACCCGGAAGCCGCGGGAGGCGAACCCGCCGTAGTTGGCGAGCGCGTGGCCGAGGTTCCCGATGCCGACGATGACGACCGGCCAGTCCTGGGTCAGGCCGAGCTCGCGGGAGATCTGGTAGACGAGGTACTCGACGTCGTAGCCGACGCCGCGGGTGCCGTAGGAGCCGAGGTAGGAGAAGTCCTTGCGCAGCTTGGCCGAGTTCACGCCGGCCGCGGCGGCCAGCTCCTCGGAGGAGACGGTCGGCACCGAGCGCTCGGAGAGCGCGGTGAGGGCCCGCAGATAGAGGGGCAGGCGGGCGACTGTCGCCTCCGGGATGCCCCGGGCACGCGACGGTCGGCGCGCGGCGCCCTGGTCGGGCGTCTGCGAACTGCTCTGTGGTGATCGGCCGATTGCCACGGTGCTCCTGTGGGTGAAGCTGGGCTTTGGCAGCCAGGCTATGCGTTTGTGAACGTGTGCACAAAGATGGTGTCCGTTTTGTCCCTACACAGTGATGCGCATCACGCCATCGACCGCATAGCACCGGCCCGGGTCAGCACGACCTCCGGGGCTCGCGAACCGGGCAGCCAGGGGCCGTACGGGGCCTCCCTGCGCAGCAGCGGGACGCCGGCGCCGGACGGGTGGGAACGGGCCCGCCCCAGCCGGGGCCAGGGCACCTCGGCGGCCTCGCGCAGCGGGCCGGCCCAGTCGCCCGGCGGGCAGGACGGGGCGCCCAGGCAGTGCCGCAGCAGCTCGGCGGTCACCCGGGCGTCGCCCAGCGCGGTGTGCGCCGGGTACCAGCCGAGGTCCGCCGCCTCCGCACAGGCCGCCAGGCCCTGGCCGCGGGCCTGCGGCAGGTGCGCGCGGGCCAGCCGCATCGTGCACAGCAGCGGCACGGGCGGCAGCGGCACCCCGATCCGGGCGAACTCGCGATCCAGGAAGGCGTGGTCGCAGCTGACGTGGTGACCCACCAGCACCCGGCCGGCCAGCAGCTCCAGCAGCCGCGGGGCGATCTCCCGGAAGCGCGGGGCGCCCTCCACGTCGCACTGGCGTATCCGGTGCACATGGGTCGGACCTACCGGGCCCAGCGGATCCAGCAGGGTGGCGAACTCGCCCTCGGGACGCAGCCGCTCGTCGAGCAGCACCACGGCCACCTCGACCACCCGGTGCCGCCACGGGCTGCGGCCGGTCGCCTCCACGTCCACCACGGCGAAGCCCCGGGGGACCGTCCGGGGCTCCGGAGCTCCGGACACCCGGAGGGCAGGACCGGGAAGCATGGCGCACTCCTCGTGTGCTCAGCCCCCCACGGGCGCAAACGCGTTCGATCGTAAGCCGACCGACCCGCCCCGCCCCACGCCGGAACGGAGTGTCTTCGGCAACGATTCGGCGAACCTCCCCCGCCGATCGGCGGGGGGTCGGTACACGGACGAACGCCCGGTCAGGCCCCGCTCAGCCGCCGAGGGCAGTGCGCAGACGGCGCTCGTCGACCCGCCAGAAGTCGTGCTGGCGACCGTCGATCAGGGTGACCGGAATCTGCTCCCAGTAGCGGCGGTACAGCTCCTCGTCCTGGGTGATGTCCCGCTCCTCGAAGGACGCCCCCAGCTCGCCCGTCACCCGGAGGATCACCTCGCGGGCCTCGTCGCACAGGTGGCAGCCCGGCTTGCCGACCAGGGTCACGGTCCGGTCCGCGGGCTCGGGGCTCTTGCGTCGCAGCAGTGGGCTCACCACCCCATTCTCCGCCATGGCACCCGCCCGCCCGGGGGCACCCGGCACCCGGTGGAGCTGTTCACCTCGCGGGCACGGCTCCGTCACGGTCGCCGCGCGCCCGGCTGGCTATCCTCGATGACATGGCCGTGCTCAGAAGGCTCACCCAGGCAAGGCGTTCCAGCAGCGAGCGGAGCGCCCTGGCCGGCGAAGCCGCGGCCGAGGCGGCCGAGGCCGCGCTGCGGGCCGAGCCCGGGCCGGACGGCACCGCGGGGCGGGACGGCGGCACCGGGCCGGACGGCACCACCGGAACGGACGGCAGCACCGGGCCGGACGCGCCGGCCGCGGCGAAGCCCGGCAGGGCCCCCAAGACCCCCAAGGCCTCGACCGAGAACCACACCCCGGACCCGGACGACCCCCGCGCCGCCGCCTTCTTCGACTGCGACAACACCATCCTGCGCGGCGCCGCGATCTTCTACCTCGGCGTCGGCCTCTACCGCCGCGGCTTCCTCACCCGCCGCGACATCGCCCGCTTCGCCTGGCAGCAGGCCTGGTTCCGGCTGCACGGCACCGAGGACCCGGACCACATCTCCGACGCCAAGCAGTCCGCCCTCGGCATCGTGGCCGGCAAGCCCACCGCCGACCTGGAGGCGATCTGCGAGGAGATCTTCGAGGAGGTCGTGGCGGACAAGATCTGGCCCGGCACCCGCGCCCTGGTCCAGATGCACCTGGACGCCGGCCAGCGGGTCTGGCTGGTCACCGCCGCCCCGCTGGAGGTAGCCAGGATCATCGCCCGGCGGCTCGGCATGACCGGCGCGCTGGGCACCGTCGCCGAGGCCCGGGACGGCCTGTACACCGGCCGGCTGGTCGGCGACCTGCTGCACGGCCCGGCCAAGGCCGCCGCCGTCCGCGCGCTGGCCCGGCGCGAACGCCTCGACCTCGACCGCTGCGCCGCCTACAGCGACTCGGCCAACGACATCCCGATGCTCTCGCTGGTCGGCCACCCGTACGTGGTGAACCCGGACGGCGCGCTGCGGCGCCACGCCCGGACCCAGGGCTGGCGGGTGCGGGACTTCCGGACCGGGCGCAAGGCGGCCCGGGTGGGGCTGCCGGCCGCGGCCGCGCTCGGGGTGCTGGCCGGCGCGACGGCGGCCGGGGTGGCGCTGAACCGGCGCAGGCGCCGCTCCTGAACCTCCCGCGCCGGGGGTCGCGCGGGCTCCCGAAGACCGCCGGGGGCGCGCCCGAGGGCCGCCCGAAGACGGTCGGGAGGTCGTCGGCGGATCGTCGGGACGCCGTCGGGACGCCGTCCGGACGGGCTCGCCCCGGCGAGCGAGCGGGCGTCAACAGGGCCTCTGACCTGGCCCCTCTTACGGGCGAACTCCCCTGCACCGCAGGGTGGTCCGAGTCACCTGCACGAACCTGTCGCCCGGTGACCGGTTCTGATCGTTCGCCAGGCCGGGAAAGTCAGGGGTTGCCGAGCCCCAAGGCTGGGAAACCGCCCCTCAGGCCGCCGAATTGGTCACCCTGAGCGCCTGTTCGATCACGTTGAGCCGGATGAACGATGACAGCTCCGGTCAGTGTCAGCCGAATATGCACAACAAATGGATCCCAAACGACCACTTCGACCACACGGTGTAGCTGTCATTGCACAAAGCGTTATTCTCTCCTGGATGCACGTCACCACGCGTCCCGCTCGAACGGACGCTTCGGGGAGTGCTCTCCGCGCAGGCGGAGGTGATCCGTCCACAGTTCTGCCTCTGGGAGTCCCGTGTACCCACCCGTCCGGAACGACGCGCCTGCACCCTCCCGCCCGTCGTCCGCGCCCCTGCGCCCCCGCACCGGCCTGCGCGGTCGGCCGACCGCCGAGCGGCAGATCTCCACCGGCCTGACCCTGCTGCGCACCCTGCTCCGCAGCCAGTTCGCCGTCCTGCCCCAACTCGCGCCGGCTGGAGGATCGTTCGTCCAGCCCCAGCCGCCCGGCCCGGCGCTGCGCACCACCGCCGCCGGCTCGGCCGGCACCGGCTCGCGCGGCCGCACCGGCAGCACCGGCGCCGGCCGGGGCCGCGCCCGGACGGCGCCCAACCCCGGCTACGAGACCGAGCACAACCCGATCATGGAGCTGGTCGAGCGCGCCCAGGCCGGCGAGAGCGAGGCCTTCGGGCGGCTCTACGACCACTACGCGGACACCGTCTACCGCTACATCTACTACCGGGTCGGCAGCCGGGCCACCGCCGAGGACCTCACCAGCGAGACCTTCCTGCGCGCCCTGCGCCGGATCGGCACCTTCACCTGGCAGGGCCGGGACTTCGGCGCCTGGCTGGTCACCATCGCCCGCAACCTGGTCGCCGACCACTTCAAGTCCAGCCGCTTCCGGCTGGAGGTCACCACCGGCGAGATGCTGGACTCCAACGAGTGCGAGCGCAGCCCGGAGGAGTCGGTGCTGGAGTCGCTCTCCAACGCCGCCCTGCTGGACGCCGTGCGCCGGCTCAACCCGCAGCAGCAGGAGTGCGTCACCCTGCGCTTCCTGCAGGGGCTCTCGGTGGCCGAGACGGCCCGGATCATGGGCAAGAACGAGGGCGCCATCAAGACCCTCCAGTACCGCGCCGTCCGCACCCTGGCCCGGCTGCTCCCGCCCGACGCGCGATGAACCATGCCGAGGACGACCCCGGTGCCATACGGCACGGCCGTCCGTCACCGTTCGCGCCCGGCCGACACGTCAGGGTGAACGGTCGGTCCGATGATCAGCCGTGCGTAACCGACCGCCCGCACCACTCGTTGGCCAACGTGCAAGCCCCCACCAGGCGTACGGTCAAGTCGAATTGCGGCCTATCACCCGATGGAGTGGCTTTGGCCAGCCAGGGCAACCGTCCGGCAGGCCAGGGTGTCGACAACGACGAAGGGAGGTGTGGCCCGTGACGGCAAACGTGCTGGAGCACCGGCGGGCGAAGGCCTTCGCCGAGGCGCTGGAGGCCCACCAGGCAGAGCAACGCGCTGCGGCCAACGCCGAATCGGACAACGCCGCCGCCACCGGCGCCGGTCCGGTCGCGATGGCCGAACTGGTCGGTCTGACCGACGCGCTGGGGGCGCTGCCCGGGCCGGTGCTGGACCGGGAGGTCCGCACGGTCCAACGCGCCCAGCTGATGGCCGCGTTCGAGCAGGCCTTCGCCGGCGGGACGGGCACCCCGGTGCCCCGGCAGCGCCGCCACCGGGCGATCCGGACGGCGCCGCGCGGCCGCTGGAGCCGCCGGTTCGCGATCGGCGGGCTGGTCGCCGGGCTCGCCGTCGGCAGCCTGACCGGCGCCGCCGCGGCCAGCGCCCACGCCCTCCCCGGGGACACGCTGTACGGCCTCAAGCGCGGGCTGGAGGGACTCCGGCTCGACTTCGCCGGTTCCGACTCCGAGCGCGGCGAACTGCTGCTCGACAACGCGGCCACCCGGCTCGGCGAGGCCAAGACCCTGGTCGGCCGCACCGGCCCGGCCGGCGGCCTCAGCCCGGCCACCGTCGAACAGGTCCGCCGCGCCCTGGACGACATGCACGCCGACGCCCTCAGGGGCCGCGAGCTGCTGCGCTCGGTCTACCGCAGCAACGGCTCGCTCGACCCGATGCGGGCGCTGGCCGGCTTCGCCCACGACGAGGACGGCCGGTGGAGCGAGCTGCAGGGCCGACTGCCCGTCCAGCTCACCCAGCAGGCCGACCTGGTGAACCGCCTCTTCGACGACATGAGCGAGGACGTCGCGCCCCTGCGCCTGGTCCTGCCCCCCGCTCAGAGCGGTGGCGCGGCCGGCTCCGGAGCGGGCGACGGCTCCTCCCACTCCACCGACGGCTCCCCGGCCGGGTCCCCCGCGGCCGGATCCGGCACCACGGCCGGCGCCGACCGGGCCCCGGGCTCCGCCGGCAACCGCCCCGGCGCCCCCGAGCACGCCCCGGCCAACCCCGGCTCCGGCGCCTCCGGCACCGGGGGCAAGGGCGGCGTCCTGCCGGACACCCTGCCCAGCAGCGCCCCGGACGCCGTCAACGGCCTGGTCGGCGGCCTCACCAGCGGCCTCACCGGCACCAAGCCCTCGCCGAGCGCCGACGCGGCCCCGCAGCAGGCACCTCAGCAGGCCACGCCCGGCGCCCCGAACGCGGCCCAGCCGCAGGGCGTCGAGGTGCCCCCGCTGCTCCCGGACTTGTTGCCCGGGCTGCGCATCCTGGGCGGCTGACGGCAGGGCGGTGGGGGCCCGGCGGAGTGCGATATCCGCCGGGCCCCCGCCGTACCCGGATTCTTCCGTGGCGCCCGGCTCCTCGGAAGGACCCGGGCCTCCTCGGCCGAGCACCGCCGGAAGAGCACCGCCGGCGGAGCGCCATCGGCAGAACACCGTCAGAAGAACACCGAACGCCGCTGCACCAGCAGCTGGTAGAGGGTGTGCTGGATGGTCTCGCGCACCTCGTCGGCCAGGTCGAAGACCAGCATCGGGTCGTCCGCCGCCTCCACCGGGTAGCTGTCGGTGGCGATCGGCTCGCCGAAGCGGATCGTCCACTTGGTCGGCAGCGGCAGCACCCCGAGCGGGCCCAGCCACGGGAAGGTCGGGGTGACCGGCACGTACGGCAGGCCCAGCAGCCGGGCCAGGGTCTTCACGTTGCCGATCATCGGGTAGGTCTCTTCGGCCCCGACGATCGAGCAGGGCACGATCGGCACCCGCGCCCGCAGCGCCGAGGCGACGAAGCCGCCGCGGCCGAACCGCTGGAGCTTGTAGCGCTCGGAGAACGGCTTGCCGATCCCCTTGAAGCCCTCCGGCCAGACCCCGACGACCTCGCCGCGCTCCAGCAGGGCCTGGGCGTCCTCGTTGCAGGCCAGCGTGTGGCCGGCCTTGCGGGCCAGCTCGTTGACGCCGGGCAGCACGAAGACCAGGTCGGCGGCGAGCATCCGCAGGTGCCGCCGGGCGGGGTGGTGGTCGTGGATGACCACCTGGGTCATCAGGGCGTCCAGCGGGATCGTGCCGGAGTGGTTGGCGACGATCAGCGCGCCGCCCTCGGCCGGGATGTGCTCCACGCCCTGGACGTCGATCCGGAAGTACTTCTCGGCCAGCGGGCGCAGCAGCGAGAGCAGCACCTCCTCGGTGAGCTCCCGGTCGAAGCCGAACTCGTCCACCTCGTAGTCGCCGGTCACCCGGCGGCGCAGGAAGGCCAGCCGCTCGGCGGCACGGCCCTCCCAGCCCTTGCCGAACAGCCCGGTGGCGGCCGGGCCGAGCGGCCCGGACAGCACGCCGCCGACGGCCTCGGCGAGCCGGTCGGCCAGTTTCGGCCCCTCGGGCGAGGTCCAGCTGGGGGCGGACTCGATCGGGATGACCTTGGCCTCGCCCGACGCGTTCTCGGCTGCGGCACTCATCGCGGGTTCAGCTCCTCGGTGGGCGGGGGCGGTTCGGTACGGCGTCCGGTCCGGCGGCCGGCCCCGCGGGGGCGGCCCCTTCCGGGCCGAGCAGGGCCGTCAGCCGGTCGGTGACGGCGGCCAGCCGCTCGGGCGGCAGCAGACCCGGCCCCTGCGCGGCGGCGAAGTCGGCGAAGGCCTCCGGGGTGCCGAACGCCGGGCGGTAGCCGAAGGTGTCGCGCAGCCGCGCGGTGTCCACCACCCGGCCGTGGGTGAGCAGCCGCAGCTGCTCGGGCGAGACGTCGACCAGCCGGGTCTGCCGGGCCAGCACGGCCATCCAGCTGACCGCGGGCAGCAGCAGCGGCAGGGTGGGCCGGCCGAGCCGGCGGGCGCACTGGGAGAGCAGCAGGACGCCCTCCCCCGCCACGTTGAAGGTCCCGGTGTTGACGGTGCCCGGCGCGGGCTCGTCGGCGGCCCGGCAGAGCACCGCGACGGCGTCGTCCTCGTGCACGAACTGCAGCCGCGGGTCGTAGCCGAGCACGGTCGGGAGCACGGGCAGCGCGAAGTACTCGCTGAGCGGGGTGTCCGCGTCCGGGCCGACGATGTTGGCGAAGCGCAGCACCGTCACCGCGACGTCCGGGCGGCGCCGGGCGAAGCCGCGCACATAGCCCTCGACCTCCGCCGCGTCCTTGGCGAAGCCGCCGCCGGGCGGGTCCTTGGGCTGCATCCGCTCGCTGAACACCGCCGGGTCGCGGGGCGCGGATCCGTAGACGCCGGTGGTGGACTTCACCACCAGCCGGCGCACCCCGGGGGCCTTCTGGCAGGCGCCGAGCAGCTGCATGGTGCCGATCACGTTGGACTCCTTCACCGCGGAGCGGTTGGTGGAGCCCAGGCCGGTGGCGCTGACGCTGAGGTGCACCACGGTGTCCACCCGGTGCTCGGCGAGCACCCGGGAGAGCGCCGGGCGGCGCAGGTCGAGCTGGTGGAAGCGGTACGGGGCGGCCGGCCCGGCCGGCTCCTCGGGCGGCAGTCGGGGCGGCTGCACGTCCACGCCGACCACCAGGTCCACGCCCGGCCGGCGGCGGACCTCGGCGACGAAGCGGGCACCGAGATGGCGCGCCACGCCGGTGACGAGCACGACCACGCCCACGGTGTTGCCCCCGTTCCCCGGCCCGAGCGGCCTGCGTGCACCGTACCGCGCCGCCCTGCCGGGCCGTGAAATGACACCGCCCGCCCAGACCACGAGGGGCTGGACGGGCGGTGGAAGCGCTGGGCGCGCTAGGCGCGGCCGGGGGCGCTTACTTCTTGTTGCGACGCTGAACGCGGGTCCTCTTCAGAAGCTTGCGGTGCTTCTTCTTGGCCATACGCTTGCGACGCTTCTTGATGACAGAGCCCACGGAACAACCCTCGCTCACTGAGACTCTCGCCCGTGAGAGACGGAGTCCATACGACTGACGTGAGGGCCTAGCCTACCGTCCACGGTGCTAAGGCCGTAATCGTGCTCCCCGATACCGGGAAACTCGGGGGAAATCCCCGGCGAACGGGTGCGGCGCCCACCGGTGTGGACCCCGCACCCGCGCGCCGCCGCTACGCGCTCTCGAGCCGCACGTAGGACTCCTTGAGGTACTCGTGCACCGCCTGCTGGGGCACCCGGAAGGACCGTCCGACCCGGATGGCCGGCAGCTCTCCGCTGTGCACCAGTCGGTACACCGTCATCTTGGACACCCGCATGACCGCGGCGACCTCCGCCACGGTCAGGAAGACGACTTCCTGAAGGGGGCGCTCGACGGAACTCATGACCATCACCCGACCCTTACCCGTGTGCAAGGCACCGGCTTCCCCTCCGGTGACTCCACCGGCACACGTGTATCCCCAGAGTAGTTATGGGTGGTACCAGTGGGAAGAGGGGAAGTGCAGTCCTCGTACGGTGAGAGATAGGACCGTTGCAGTACGTAGCCGATCGGCCGATGGCACCGCCCGGCGTACGCACGGCCTGACCAGGGCGGCGGGTTCAGGCCAGCAGCCCGTGCTGGGGGAACACCGCCCGCCGGGTGGCGAGGATGGCCTGATCGAGCCGGTCGGCCGGATCGTAACCCGAGTCGAAGTCGCGCCAGGCGGGGCGGGCGCCGTCGGTCATCCGCAGCGGGGCCGGGCGGCGGGTGCGGCGGTAGACCTCGGCGCGCCAGGACTCGGGGGTCTCGGTGGCCGGGTCGACGGGCCGGGCGGCGGCGGTGGCGACCAGGTGGGTCCAGGTGCGCGGGACGACGTCCACCACGGCGTAGCCGCCCCCGCCGGTGGCCACCCAGCGACCGCCGGCGTACTGGTGGGCGAGGTCGTGCAGCGCCTCGGCGATCAGCCGCTGGGCGTCCACGGTGACGGCGAGGTGGGCGAGCGGGTCCTCCAGGTGGGTGTCGGCGCCGTGCTGGGTGACCAGGACCTGTGGCCGGAACGCGTCGAGCAGTTCGGGCACCAGGGCGTGGAAGGCGCGCAGCCAGCCGGCGTCGCCGGTGCCCGCGGGCAGCGGCAGGTTGGCGGCGGAGCCGGGGGCGTCCTCGCCGCCGGTCTCGATCGACCAGCCGGTCTGCGGGAAGAGCGTGGCGGGGTGCTCGTGCAGCGAGACGGTGAGCACCCGGGGGTCGTTCCAGAAGGCCGCCTGGACGCCGTCGCCATGGTGGACGTCCACGTCGACGTAGGCGACCCGCTCGGCGCCGAGTTCGAGCAGCCGGGCGATGGCCAGCGCCGGGTCGTTGTAGACGCAGAAGCCGGAGGCCTTGCCGGGCATCGCGTGGTGCAGCCCGCCGCTGAAGTTGACGGCGTGCGGGGTCTCGCCGCGCCAGACGGCCTCGGCGGCGGCGACGGACTGGCCGGCGATCAGTGCCGAGGCCGAGTGGATCGCCGGGAAGGACCAGTTGTCGTCGGTGCCCAGTCCGTGCAGCGGGTCGGAGCGCTCGGGATGGGCGGCGGCGTTCCGGACCGCCTCGACGTACTCCCGGGTGTGCACCAGCCGGAGGGTGGACTCGCCGGCTGGCGGCGCGGAGCGGACGGTCACCCCGGGGCCGGTGCTCAGTCCGAGGGCCTCGACCAGGCGCATGGTGAGGGCCAGCCGGGTCGGGTCCATCGGGTGGCCGGGGCCGAAGTCGTAGGCGGTGACGGCCTCGTCCCAGAAGAGGTGCAGGCCGCAGGGGGTGTCACGCTCGGCTTCGGGCATGGCCTCCACCGTAGCGGGTGGCGGTGGCCGGACCGCCCTCAGGGCGCGCCGGGGCGGCACTCGCGGGAGCCGCCGGGCGCGGGGTGCGCAATGAAACTACGGAAGTTGTGGGGCAGCTGTGGAGGCGGGTGTTGAGGCGGTGCAGACAAACGCTTTGCGACTCCATATCCTCTCCGCCATGAAGCCATTCAGCGTGCAACGCCTTGGGGTAATTCTCGCTGCAATACTGGGTTTTGGCGTCTTCTTCGCCGCCCAGCCGGCCTCCGCCGCGGTCAGCGGCACCACCTTCGCGGTCGACAAGTCGACGGCGAAGGCGGGAGACCAGCTGACCCTGACGCTGTCGCTCACCAACAGTGAGACCAGTCCCATCTACTTCGCCTACGAGGCCGTCCAGCCGACCTGGCCGGCCAACACGCAGGCCGGAGCGTTCACCGTCCTCAGCTGCACCGGTGACACCTCCGACTGCGCGATCAACGGGAACAGCGCCAACTTCCACTTCAACGCGCCGATCGCGCCCGGTGCGACGAAGAGCGTCACGCTCACCGTCAAGATCACCGACACCCCGGCGTGGGGCACCGCGCCGTACACGCTGAACTGGGCGCCGTACGTCTACTACGAGTTCGGCCAGGTCGGCAACGGCACGGCCAAGGACCAGGGCTGGACCTACGGAGTGCCCGAGCTCCAGACCGTGATCAGCTGACCCCACGTCCCGTCGACCGCCCCCGCCGTCACCCGACGGCGGGGGCCGGGGCGGGTTCCGGGGCGGGCTCCGGGGCGAAGCGGTCGGCCAGCGGCAGGACGGCGAGCACCAGCAGCATCGGGGCGAGCAGCGCCCAGCGGTACGAAGCGGCGTCCGCGATCGCCCCGACCAGCGGCGAACCCAGCAGGAACCCCACGTAGTTGAAGAGGTTGAGCCGGGCCACCGCGGCATCGGAGTCGGCCGGGAAGAGCCGGCCGCCGGCCGCGAACACCTGCGGGATGATCGCGCAGATGCCGAAGCCCAGCACGGTGAAGGCGGCGATGCCCGCCCAGGCGCCGGGCGCGACCGCGGCCAGCCCGAAGCCGAGCGCGGCCAGCGCGGCACCGGCACGGACCACCGGGACGGCGCCGAAGCGCTGCACCGCGCGGTCGCCCAGTGCCCGGCCGAGCAGCATCGCGACCATGTAGCCCAGGTAGGAGAGCTTGGCGAGGTCCTCCCGGCTGCCCAGCCCGTCGGTGAGGTACTTGACGCTGTAGTTGGAGACCGAGGCGTCCGCGATGTACGCGAAGGCCATCGCCAGGCAGAGCGGCAGCAGCGGACGCCAGGGGACGGACCGGGCGGCGGCCTCCGCGGCCTCCCGGACGGCGTCGCCGAGTTCGGCCGGGCCGGCGAGCAGGCCGCCGGTCAGCAGGGCGAGCGGGGCGATCACCGCGGCGGCCGTGCCGAACAGCACCGGCAGCCCGAGGTCGTAGTGCGAGCCGAGGCCCGCCAGGGCCGCGCCGAGGATGCCGCCGAGGCTGAACGCCGCATGGAAGCCGATCATGATCGAGCGGCCGTAGCGGTGCTGGAGCCCCACCCCGAGCATGTTCATACTGGCGTCCAGCGCGCCCACCAGCAGCCCGAACGCGCCGAGGGCCAGGGCGAGTTGCCACAGCGTGCCGCCCAGTCCGGCAGCCGCCAGGCTGAGGCAGACGGCGGGCTGGACCACCCGCAGCACGGTCCGTGCGCCGGTGCGCTTCACCAACTGCTCGGAGACGATCGAACCGACCCCGGCCAGAACCGGCACCGCGGCCAGGAAGACCGGCAGCAGCCCGTCGCTCAGCCCGTACCGGTGCTGGATCTCCGGGATGCAGGTGACCAGCAGGGCGAAGGTGACGCCCTGGAGCAGGAAGCTGACGGCGAGCGCCGCCCGCCCCACGCGCAGACCGGGCGCCGCGGCGGACGCGACGGGCCCTGCGGACGGTGCGGCACTCAAGCGGACCTCCAGGCGGACTCCACACGGACCTCGCAGACCTCGCTACCGACCGGTAGGACGATGTTGGCGAGAGCGTAGGGGGTGCGCCGCGATTACGGGAGGGGTCGCGCAGCGGTCATTTCCCGCCGGAGGCCAACTCCCGGGAGCGGTCCCGCGCCGCCTCCAGGGCGCCGAGCAGCGCGGCCCGCACCCCGTGGTTCTCCAGCTCGCGGATCGCCGCGATGGTGGTGCCGGCCGGGGAGGTGACCGCCTCGCGCAGCTTCACCGGGTGCTCGCCGGAGTCGCGCAGCATCACCGAGGCGCCGATCGCGGACTGCACGATCAGGTCGTGCGCCACCTGCCGGGGCAGCCCGAGCAGGATGCCGGCGTCGGTCATCGCCTCGACCAGGAAGTAGAAGTAGGCCGGACCGGAGCCGGAGAGCGCGGTGGCCGCGTCCTGCTGGGACTCGGGCAGCCGAAGCGCCTTGCCGACCGAGCTGAAGATCTCCTCGGCGCGCACCAGGTGCTCCTCCCCCGCGTGCGAACCGGCCGAGATGACGCTCATCCCCTCGTCCACCAGGACCGGGGTGTTGGGCATCACCCGGACCACCGGGGTGCCCGCCGCCAGCCGCTCCTCGAACCAGGCGGTGGGGACGCCGGCCGCGGCCGAGATCACCAGCCGGTCCGCGTCGACGTGCGGGGCCAGCTCCTCCAGCAGGGCGCCCATGTCCTGCGGCTTGACCGCCAGGATCAGGGTGTCGGCGAGCTTGGCGGCCTCGGCGTTGGAGACGGCCACCACGCCGTAGCGGGCCGCGAGTTCGGCCGCCCGCTCCGGGCGGCGGGCGGTCACCAGGACATCGGCCGGATCCTTGCCCGCGCGCAGCAGACCGGAGAGCAGGGCCTCCCCGATCTTGCCGGTGCCCAGGAAGGCGATCTTCTGTCCGTGTGCTGCGCTGCTGCCCATCGTCCGCTCCTTGCCTCGGTACTGCGGCCATCCTCGCACCGCCCACCGGCACACGCGGGGACCGTCCGACCCGTGGTCGCCACGGACCCGAACGACCCTTGCCCCTAGGGAGAGAACTCGGGGGTTTCCCCTATGGCCTCCCGGCTCCGGGGAGCGCACCGTGGAGTCATGGCACACGACGAAATGTCCCGACGTGAGAACCGGCAACTCGCCGTCGCCTCGGCGACCGTGGGCCCGTGGCGGACCGCCGCGGGGGTCGGTGCGGTGGTGGGGGCGACGGCCCTGGGGATCGAGGCGATCTCCGGGAACTGGTCGCTGAGCATGCTGGCCTCACCGGCCGGCTGGGGCCTATTCTTCTTCTTCCTGGTCGGCACCGTCGGCGGCCAACTGCGGCGCGACACCACCGACCGGCGACTGCGCCGCTGGGCGAACGAGCACCCGTGGCAGTCCGCGCTCCCGGCGGCCGGCGGCCTGCTGGCACTGAACACGCTGGCCCAGCTGTTCCTCGGCGACGAGGGCCTGTTCGGCGCCTTCTTCCTCTCGCTGCTGCCGGCCGGCCTCCTGCTGGCGATCGCCGGGGTGGTCGGGTCGGTCAAGCAGGCCCGCGGCAAGGGCTGACGGCCACCCGCGACCTGCCCGTTTCCGGACAAACGACACCGATCCCACGGATCACGCACACGCGTTCACCACGAAGTGTGCCCCCGATCAACGGACCGTCACACCCTGTCGGCATACTGGCGCGATGCCGACAGCCGAAGATCCGGAACCGCGCCCCGAGACGGGCCGCGAGGCGGGCGGGAAGGACCCGTTCGCCGACCTCGTCCTGGACGAGGAATTCGTCCGCGGGGCCACCGTCAAGGAGCAGAGCGGGCGCACCCGCATGCTGTCCGCCCGGTGGAAGCACACCCCGCCGGTCGACCCGGGCGGCCGCCGCTCGGTCAACGACGGCCCGTCCGCGCCCAAGGGCCGGTTCGGGTGCAAGCCGAAGCCCGCCGCGCTCGACCCGTGGGGCAACCCCCGCCGCCCGAGCCGGCGCGGCTGGCGCACACCTGTGCTCGTGGCGCTGACCGTCGCGGTGGTGCTCTCCGTCCTGAACGTCGACGGGCTGCGCACATGGTTCTCGGACCACGTCTGGAAGAACTCCTCCGCCACCCCGGTGCCCACCGTCGCCCCGGAGACCGCCAGGCCGACCTCGGCACCGCCGACCACCCCCGACGACCAGCCGACCGTGGACCACCCCTGGAAGGGCTCCCCCGCCGAGGGCTGGCCGAACGGCCCGGAGGCCTTCGTGCTGCCCGAGGCCAAGGCCGTCGGCGTCTTCTCGGCCGACGAGGTCGCCGCCCAGCTCCAGTCGGTCAAGGACTACCTGACGGCCTCCAACCTCGACCCCCGGGTGATCGCGGGAGCCCGTCCGGACGCCGCCCTGGCGATGCTCGACCGCCAGGAACGGGCCAACGCCGTCGCCGCCCTCGACCACCCCGCCAAGGAGACCGACCCGACCAGCTGGTTCACCCGCTTCGACCCGCGCGAGGCCGCCCTGGTGGGCACCACCGTCAAGGTCCAGGGCCGGATCAGCTTCGAGGAGGACGGTGACGGCGGCGTGCTGGTGCACACCGACTTCACCTTCGTCTACCCGCTGCAGCCGGGCCCGGACGCGGAGAAGCTGGCCTCGTCCCGCCGCCGCACCCCGGACACCGCGCCGGGCGGCACCGCCAAGCCGGTCGGCCTGGTCACCCGGACCGCCGCCACCGACAACGGCGACACCTGGACGACCCGCACCATCGTGCGCAAGGTCGACGACGTCCGCTTCTACGACCCGAAGCACTACAAGGTCGACGCGAAGAAGCTGGTGTTCGCCAAGACCCAGTGGGACGCCGGCAACAGTGCCTGCGACGTCTACGACGGCTTCCTGCACCCGCAGTTCCAGCAGTTCACCAGCCACGACCCGGCACCGGGCGGCCCGACCACCGACCCGTACGACCGGAGCAAGGACATCACCCCGGCCGACCAGTGCGGCAGCGTCAGCCGGACCTAGGGTCCGGTGGCAGGAGGCGTCAGCGCTTGCGCTTGGCCCGGCCCGGCGCCTTGGCGTCGGGCCGGCGGCTGCGGCCCGCCTGGCGCTTCTCGTACTGGGCGACGGCCCGCTCGTAGGCGGCCCGCCGGACCGCCTCGCCGGGGGCCTCGACCAGGCTGCGGGCGAAGTAGGCGAGCAGCGAGCCGGCCCCGCCGATCAGCCAGACCGCGCCGAGCGACTTCTCCTCGGCCATCCAGCCGGTCAGCTGGTCCTTGCCCTCGGTGAGCACCTTCCAGGTGCGCCGCACGGCCATCATCGAGCAGACCGCGATGGCGGCGGTCAGCAGCCCGTTGAGGAACGTGCCGTTGTCGGAGAGGGCGATGCCCTCGATGCCGAAGCGCAGCAGCAGCACCACGGCGGCCGCCGCGACCAGGGCGCCGATCGACACGGCGACCCGGCGCGGCCAGTAGCCGTTGTCCCGGTTCAGCCAGCTGGTGCCGAACCAGCGGATCGGCTCCGGCTCGGGGGCGCCGACGGGAGTGGGGGCGGGGGTGGGGGGCTGCTCGCTCACGCCGTCGATTATCACCCGACCGCCGCACACGGCGGAGGAGCCGTCCCGGCCGGTGGGACGGCTCCTCCTCGTTCCGTGCGGGCCCGGCCGCGTTCCGTTCGGGCCCGGTGCCGTTCCGTGCGGGCCCGGCCGGGTCAGCCGAGCTTGGACACGTCGCGGACGGCGCCCCTGTCGGCGGAGGTGGCCATCGCGGCGTAGGCGCGCAGGGCCTGGCTGACCTGCCGGTCGCGGTTCTTCGGCCGGTAGCCGCCCGCGGCCTCCAGGGCCCGGCGGCGCTCCGCCAGGACCTCGTCCGGGACCTCCAGGGAGATCCGGCGGCCGGGGATGTCGATGGCGATGGTGTCGCCGTCCTCGACCAGCGCGATGGTGCCGCCGGAGGCCGCCTCCGGGGAGGCGTGGCCGATGGACAGGCCCGAGGTGCCGCCGGAGAAGCGGCCGTCGGTGACCAGCGCGCAGGCCTTGCCCAGACCCCGGCCCTTGAGGAAGGAGGTCGGGTAGAGCATCTCCTGCATGCCCGGGCCGCCCTTGGGGCCCTCGTAGCGGATGACGACGACGTCGCCCTCCTTGACCCGCTTGGCGAGGATCGCCTCGACCGCGTCCTCCTGGGACTCGACCACGACGGCCGGACCGCTGAAGGTCCAGATCGACTCGTCCACGCCGGCGGTCTTCACGATGCAGCCGTCCTCGGCGAGATTGCCGTACAGCACGGCCAGGCCGCCCTCGACCGAGTAGGCGTGCTCGACGCTGCGGATGCAGCCCTTGGCGGAGTCCGTGTCCAGCGACTCCCAGCGCTCGGACTGCGAGAAGGCCTCGGCGGAGCGGACGCAGCCGGGAGCGGCGTGCCACAGCTCGACGGCCTCCGCGGAGGGCGAACCGCCGCGCACGTCCCAGGTCTTGAGCCACTCGGCGAGCGAGTCGGCGTGCACGGTGTGGACGTCCTCGTTGAGCAGCCCGCCCCGGTACAGCTCGCCGAGGATGGCCGGGATGCCGCCGGCCCGGTGCACGTCCTCCATGTAGTACGAGCCGTTCGGCGCGACCTTGGACAGGCAGGGCACCTTGCGGGAGATCGCGTCGATGGCCCGCTGGTCGAAGTCCAGCTCGGCCTCCTGGGCGGCGGCGAGCAGGTGCAGGATGGTGTTGGTCGAGCCGCCCATGGCGATGTCCAGGGCCATGGCGTTCTCGAAGGCGGCGCGGGTGGCGATCGCCCGGGGCAGCACCGAGGCGTCGTCCTGGCCGTAGTGGCGGTTGGTGATCTCGACGACGGTCCGGCCTGCGTCCTCGTAGAGGGCGCGGCGGGCGGTGTGGGTGGCGAGCACCGAACCGTTGCCCGGCAGCGAGAGGCCGATCGCCTCGGTCAGGCAGTTCATCGAGTTGGCGGTGAACATGCCGGAGCACGAACCGCAGGTGGGACAGGCGTTCTCCTCGATGATCGCGATGTCCTCGTCGGAGACGTTCTCGTTGACCGCCTGGGAGATCGCGTCGACCAGGTCGAGCTTGCGCACCGTGCCGTCGACCAGGGTGGCCTTGCCGGCCTCCATCGGGCCGCCGGAGACGAAGACGGTCGGGATGTTCAGGCGCAGCGCGGCCATCAGCATGCCCGGGGTGATCTTGTCGCAGTTCGAGATGCAGATCAGGGCGTCGGCGCAGTGCGCGTTCACCATGTACTCGACCGAGTCGGCGATCAGGTCCCGCGAGGGCAGCGAGTAGAGCATGCCGCCGTGGCCCATCGCGATGCCGTCGTCCACGGCGATCGTGTTGAACTCGCGCGGGATGCCGCCCGCCCGCTTGATCGCCTCGGAGACGATCCGGCCGACCGGCTGGAGGTGGGTGTGCCCGGGCACGAACTCGGTGAAGGAGTTGGCGACCGCGATGATCGGCTTGCCGAAGTCCTCGCGGGCTACGCCGGCCGCCCGGAGAAGCGCCCGGGCGCCTGCCATGTTGCGACCGTGGGTGACCGTACGGGACCTCAGCTCGGGCACTGTGCTCCACTCCTTCGGGGCTCTCGCGGGCACCCCGCTGCTGGGAGGGTCCGGGGGCCGCTGTGGGTACCGAGCCTACGCCCGCCGTCCGGCCGGCGGACGCTCCGTCCGCGATGCGGGCAGGCGGCGGGCCTCCCCGGTCAGTCCCGCTTGACGGCCACGGTGAGGTCCAGGACGTACGGCTCGACCACCTGCCCGTCCGGGAACTCGGCCAGCAGCGCCGCACGCTCGGCGGCGAGCAGCGGTTCGCGCCGCTCCGGGTCCAGCGAGGCGAAGTAGGAGCGCGAGGTGAGGTTGTCGACCACCTGCTCGACCGGCACCCGCCGCTGCCAGCGCAGCTCGGCACGGGAGACCTCCAGCCCGGCGGCGGCGAAGGGCACCGTCAGCTCGGCGATCCGGCGGTAGCCGTGGTAGCGGCCCGACAGCGCCGCCCACAGCCGCTCGTCCCGGGCGCGCACCCACGGGACGCTCTCGTCGAAGACGTTCCACCAGGCCGCGACGGCGCCGCCCGGCCGCAGCACCCGCAGCGCCTCGGGGACGGACTTCTCGGGGTGCGTCCAGTGGAAGGCCTGGGCGTAGGTGACCAGGTCGGCGGAGCCGTCGTGGAACGGCAGGTCGTCGCCGACGCCGCGGACCAGCGGCAGGTCCGGCGAGACGGCCTGGAACTGCGCGGCCATCCCGGCGGAGGGCTCGACCCCGACGACGTCCGCGCCGCGGGCGGCCAGCAGACGGGTGGCGATGCCGGTGCCGGCGCCGACGTCCAGGACCCGGGCGCCCTTGAGCCCGCGGCCCCAGAGCCGCTCCAGCTCGTCGAACAGCCCCTCCGGGTAGCCGGGGCGGCCGCGGTCGTACGCGGCGGCCACCGCGCCGAAGCTCCCGGCCAGCTCGCGGAAGTTGCGGACCTCACTGAAGCCGCCGGCCCCACCGGCGTTCTGATCGTTCGTCACTTCTCCCCCTCGACAGGGCGGTTCGCGCCCGATCCGGCCGGACGGCTCAGCGTACGCGCGAGGGGGTGGCCAGGTGCAAGCGGGTAAAAGCGAGGGCCTCGGCCAGATCGGCCTCGCGTTCGGCGGGGGAGGCCGCGCGCCGGGTGTTGACCTCCAGCACCACGTGGCCGTCGAAACCGGTGCGGGCGAGGTGCTCCAGCAGCTCGGCGCAGGGCTGCTTGCCGCGGCCGGGGATCAGGTGCTCGTCCTTGCCGGAACCGCTGCCGTCGGCCAGGTGGACGTGGGCGAGCCGGTCGCCCATCCGCTCGACCATCGCGAAGGTGTCGATCCGGGAGGTGGCGGCGTGCGAGAGGTCGATCGTGAAGTGCCGGTAGTCCTCGTCGGTGACGTCCCAGCCCGGCGCGTACGCGAGCATCTCGCGGTCGCGGTAGCGCCACGGGTACATGTTCTCGACGGCGAAGCGGACGTCCGTCTCGCCCGCCATCCGGTTGATGCCCTCGACGAACTCCTTGGCGTACTGGCGCTGCCAGCGGAACGGCGGGTGGACGACCACCGCGCTCGCGCCCAGCTTCTCGGCCGCCGCCCGGGCCCGGACCAGCTTCGTCCACGGGTCGGTGGTCCACACCCGCTGGGTGATCAACAGGCACGGCGCGTGCACGGCCAGGATCGGCAGCCGGTGGGCGTCGGAGAGCCGGCGCAGGGCGTCGATGTCCTGGCTGACCGGGTCGTTCCACACCATCACCTCGACCCCGTCGTAGCCGAGCTTGGCGGCCAGCTCGAAGGCCACGGCGGTGCTCGCCGGGTACACCGAGGCGGTGGACAGCACCACCTTGGTGTCGGGGATGTGCAGGGCCGGGTGCCGGGGCAGCACCAGCCGGTCGGTGGTGCGCAGCAGCGGCGGGCGGGCGGCGTCGCGCTTGGCGGCCTTGACCGAGCGGACGGACTGGACGGCGGCCTTGGCGGCGCCGGCGGCCCGGGCGGTGCGGGTCTCCTTCGGGACGGGCTTCGCGGCGGCCCTGTTCGGGGTGCCCTTCCCGGTGGCGGGCTGCTGCGCGGCGTGCTTCTGCGCGGTGTGCTGCTGTTCGGTGTGCTGCCGTGCGGTGTGCTGCTGTGCGGTGCGCTTCCGTGCGGTGGCCGTCTTCGCCGTGTCCGCCGTGGTCGCGGTCTTCGCCGCTGCCGTCTTCGCGGTGCGCTGGGCGGCCTTGACGGCCTTCGCGGCCTGCTTGGCGGCCTGGGCGGCGGTGGCACCCGTGACCGCCTTGCCGAGCCGGCGGCGCGGACCGTCCGACCGCGACTGCCCGCTCCCGGGAGTGCGGCCCTCCTGCGTTCCGTCCTCGCCCGCTGGTTGCACCACGGGAGACAGCGTAAGCGGAGCACGCTGCGAACGGGGCGGGATGACCGGCGCAGTGACCATCGGCACGTCGACCCGGCCGCGGTCGATCGACGGCCGGCACTCCGCCGCGCCCGGCGCCCGGGCGCGGCCGGGCTACGGGGTGAGCGCCGGGCGGCGGCGGTCGGCCGGGCTGTCCATGGCGTCCAGGCGGCGCAGGATGATGCCCTCGCGCAGCGCCCACGGACAGACGTCCAGCTCCTGCAGGCCGAACAGGTCCATCGCGGCGTCGGCGACCAGCGCCCCGGCCAGCAGCTGCTTGGCCCGGCCCTCGGAGACGCCGGGGATCTGGGCGCGCTCGGCGACGGTCATCGCGGACAGCCGGGGCAGCCAGGAGGCCAGCCCGCTGCGGGTGAGCCGGCGGTCGGCGTACGGGCCCGCGTCGGCGGGGGCGGCGCCCGTCATCCGGGCCAGCTGCTTGAAGGTCTTGGAGGTGGCGACCGCGTGCCGCGGCGGGCCGAGGCGGTTGATCTCGCCGACCACGGCGGCCAGCTCGGCCCGGATGTGTCGTCTCAGCTCGCGCAGCACCTCCGGGTCGGCGACGTCGCCCGGCAGCCAGCGGGCGGTCAGCCGGCCGGCGCCCAGCGGCAGCGAGCAGGCGACGTCCGGCTGCTCGTCCAGGCCGCAGGCGATCTCCAGCGAGCCGCCGCCGATGTCCAGGTTGAGCAGCCGGCCCGAGGACCAGCCGAACCAGCGGCGGACGGCCAGGAAGGTGAGCCGGGCCTCGTCCTGCCCGGAGAGCACGCGCAGCTCGACGCCGGTCTCGGCGGCCACCCGGCGCAGCACCTCCTCGCCGTTCGCCGCCTCGCGCACGGCGGAGGTGGCGAACGGGAGGATGTCGACGACGCCCTTGTCCTCGGCGACCCGCAGCGAGGAGGCCACATGGCCGACCAGCCGCTCGACGCCGGCCGCGCTGATCGCGCCGTCCGCGTCCAGCAGCTCGGCCAGGCGCAGCTCGGCCTTGTGCGAGTAGGCCGGCAGCGGGGCAGCGCCCGGATGGGCGTCCACCACGAGGAAGTGGACCGTGTTGGAACCTACGTCGAGCACACCGAGTCGCATAACTCTCCACGCTACGCGATGCGGACCCTGGTGAGAGGGGGTGTGACGGTATTCGCGCTGGTCCGGGACCGGGCGGCGGGGCCGACGGCCATCCGGCGGCGGTCCGGCGGCCCGGGTCGTCCGCGCCCGGACCGTCCGGGCGCTCAGTGGCCGCGCGGGCGGGCGGGGTGCCGGCGGGGTGGGCGGGGTGGGCGCCGGTAACGGCGGTGCGGGTGGGCGTCGGTAGCGGTGAGGGCCGAGCTGTTTTTATCGGCGAAGGGAA
>NZ_JBHXTL010000027.1:1033-2874 GCF_042677365.1 Kitasatospora sp. NPDC127116 | reverse complement strand
CCGGGGCGGCGGGGGGCGCCGCCGCCGGGCCGGGGGGGCGCTCCGGGGCCCGCGGGGGGGGGGGGGGGGGGGGGGGGGGGGGGGGGGGGGCCGCCGGTACCGGCGGTGCGGGTGGGCGACGGTACCGGTGACGGCCGACCTGTTGTGACGGCCGACCGTCACAACAGGCCGTCCCACAGCTGCTCCACGATGACGGCCCACCAGTTCTCCGGGTCGGCGAACACCGTGCCGTCCACCTCCGCCAACGCGCGTTGCAGGGCGTCCACCGCCCCGCCCGCGGCCACCGGGTCGAGCCCGCGCAGAGCGGGCCACCAGCCGGCGAACACCTCCAGGCAGCGGACGAAGGCGCGCAGGCTCTCATTGCAGTGACGGACGGTCGCGTAGTCCGGGTCCACCGCCCGGACGGCGCCGTCCACCGGGCCGAGGGCCAGCAGCGCCCAGCCGTCCGTCCCCAGCACCAACTGCCCGGCGAGCGCCAGGCGCTCCCGCTCGGCCGCCCGGGTGCCGCGCCCGGACTCGGCCAGCCACGCGGCGAGCGGGGGCAGGACGGTGCCCCGGCGGGTGCCGTCGGCGATCGCCTCCGCGCCCGGGTGGTGCAGCGCGAAGAACCCCGGCACGGCCACCGGGACGCCCACCGCCAGCAGCAACGCGGCCGCGTCCCCGGGCAGTTCGGCGCGGGCGACGTCCGCCGGCTCGAAGCGCTGGACGCCCGCCGGGCCGAACCGCTCCGCGAGCCGGGCGGCGAGCGCGGTGTCGGACTCGTCGGCCGCCTCGCCCGCCGGATGTGCCCCGCCCGGTGCGCGGGGGAAGGGCACCCGGTTGCGGGCCGGACCGTCCGGCGACGCGGGCAGCGCCCGTACGGCGGCGGCCCGGTGGTCGAAGCGCGGGCCGTACGGGAGCTCGAAGTCGATCCGGGCATGAGGCAGTTCGGCGGTCAGCGCGTACGACCAGTAGCCGCCGGGCAGGGCGCTCATCCGCAGGTCGGTCCGGACGGCGAGCACGTCCTCGGCCGCCACACCCTGCTCGCGCAGCCACCACCAGCCGCGCAGCGCCGGGTGCGGCAGGCCCGCCGCGGAGCGCAGGGCCAGCGACCGTTCCTCACCCGTGTCGTCCCGGTAGGTCAGCTCGGCCCGGGCACCCCGGCCGGTCGCCGGCGGGAGGATCGGATCGTAGCCGCCGGCGCCCACGAAGTCCCGGTACAGCCCGACCACTTCGTCCACCGGCACCGAGGGCCACACCGTGAACCGTCCGCTCTCCCGGTCCACCACGGCACAGGCCGCCCCCACCTCCTCGGGCGCCCGCCGCTCCCCCGTCCGCGGGTCGACCACCACCCGGGCGGGCTCCGCCCACACCACCCAGCCGAGCTCGAACTCGTGGGTGCACACCCGCCGCACCGCCCCGGCACCCTGCGGCAGATCCCCGTTGACCCACCGGTGCCCCGCCTCCACCGCCTGCGCCCGAGAAATCACCCGGCCACCCCCGTCCCGTCCACTCCCCGCCGCCCATCCCGGCCCGACCCGCGACCCTACGCCCGCGCCCCACGCCCGCACCAAGCCTCAAGCACCAAGCACCAAGCACCGGAAGCGCAGCCCCTCATGCACGAGAAGTCGGCCCCGCCGACTTCCCACGCGGGCGTCCACATCCCCTGCCGCCCCGCAGCCGGCACCGGAAGAACGAATATGACGTCCGGTCTACATATTCACGCGCAGACCCAAGCCCGCCCGGACCGGATCCGCGGGTGTAGTGGGGCCCGCCCCCCCCCCCCCCCCCCCCCCCCCCCCCCACACCCCCCCCCCCCCCCCCCCCCCCCCCCCCCCACCCCCCCCCCCCCCCCCACGGAC
>NZ_JBHXTL010000027.1:0-1023 GCF_042677365.1 Kitasatospora sp. NPDC127116 | reverse complement strand
TCTCCTTCGCATCACATCTCACGCGACCACCCCCCGCCGCCCCCGTCCCGTGGGTGAGTGGCCCGGCTCCCCGCCAAACTCCCCCCGCGCCCCTCCCCCTCCAAAGCCACCACGGCGAACCGCACAGGACCCAGCCACTCCCCACACCCCCAGCACGCGACCGCGGGAAGTCAACCCAGCCGACTTCCTACGCATCACCCCGGTGAATATGTCGGTCGGTCTACATATTTCTCCCAGAACCGACCCCAGCCACCCCAAATACACACAGAAAGTCGGCCCGGCCGACTTCTCACGTGGGCCCCTCCGCAACCGCGCATTCCACCGCCGAGGAGCAGCACCGCGGGCCACGCAGAAAGTCGACCCGGCCGACTTCTCACGCATCCCTTCCCCCTCCAGGGCCACCATGGCGAACTGCACGGGACCAGCCACTCCCCCACACCCCCAGCACGCGACCGCGAAAAGTCGACCCAGTCGACTTCCTACGCATCACCCCGTTGAATATGTCGGTCGGTCTACATATTTCTCTCAGACCCGAACCCAGCCACCCCAAATACACACAGAAAGTCGGCCGGGCCGACTTCTCACGCAGACTCCTCCGCAACCACGCATTCCACCGCCGACGGGCAGCGCCGCGGGCCACGCAGAAAGTCGGCCTGGTCGACTTCCTGCGCAACCTCTCACGAACCCCACCATGGCCTGCCGCCCCCACACCCCGTCGCGCGGGCAAGTGGAAACGGACCAGCTGGCTTCCCACGCGGCTCCCACTTTCCGCGAGGGCACCCTGGCCAGCTGCGCGAGAAGTCGGCGGGGTCGACTTCTCGCGCGGGCTCCTCCCATTTCCGCGCATTCCACCGCTCAGGAACACCATCGCGGGCTGCCGCACAGGAAGTCGGCGGGATCGACTTCCCACGCGGGCTCCTCCCGCTACCGCGCATTCCACCGCTGAGGCAGCGTGGCGGGCCGCGCAGGAAGTCGGACGGGCCGACTTCCTGCGCACCGCTCCCAGTTCCGCGCTTCCTCTCC
>NZ_JBHXTL010000026.1:0-79867 GCF_042677365.1 Kitasatospora sp. NPDC127116 | reverse complement strand
CCCCCGTTCCGTACGGGGGCGGCCGGCCCTTTCGGCCGGTCACTCCTTGCCGAGCACCGTGACGTCCAGCTCCTGCGCCGCGTAGCCGGCCCGGATCACCTTCTTGTCGAACTTGCCGACCGAGGTCTTCGGCACCGACTCCACGATCGCCCAGCGCTCCGGCAGCTGCCAGGAGGCGATCCGCTCGCCCAGGAAGGCCCGCAGCTCCTTCAGGCCGACGGCCGCGCCCGGGCGCAGCACCACGGTCGCCAGCGGGCGCTCGCCCCACTTCTCGTCCGGGACGGCGACCACGGCGGCCTCGGCCACGTCGGGGTGGGCCATCAGGGCGTTCTCCAGCTCGACCGAGGAGATCCACTCGCCGCCGGACTTGATGACGTCCTTGGCCCGGTCGGTGAGGGTCAGGTAGCCGTCCGCGGTGATCGTGCCGACGTCGCCGGTGCGCAGCCAGCCGTCCTCGGAGAACTTGTCGTCCGGGCGGACCGGGTCCTGGCCGGCGCCGCCGTAGTACGCCCCGGCGATCCACGGGCCGCGCACCTCCAACTCGCCCGCCGAGACGCCGTCATGCGGCATCCGCTCGCCGCCCGGGCCGATCAGCCGGGCCTCGACGGAGGCCGGGAAGACGCCCTGGGTGACCCGGTACGGCCACTCCTGCTCGGGGGTGAGGCCGCCCGGCGGCTGGGCGAAGGAGCCGAGCGGGGAGGTCTCGGTCATGCCCCAGGCGTGCAGCACCCGGATGCCGTGGCGCTCCTCGTAGGCCTTCATCAGCGACGGCGGACAGGCGCTGCCGCCGATGACCACCATGCGCAGGCTGGAGGTGTCGTAGTCGCCCGCGTCGAGTTCGTCCAGCAGGCCGGCCCAGATGGTGGGGACGGCGGCGCTGACGGTCGGGCGGACGGCGGCGATCATCTCGGCCATCGGCTTGGGCTGGAGGAAACGATCCGGCATGAGCAGGTTGGCGCCGGACATGAAGGCCGCGTGCGGGATGCCCCAGGCCTGGACGTGGAACATCGGCACCACCGGCAGCGCGGTGTCGCGCGGGGTGAAGGCGAAGTTGTCGCCGGTGTTCACCTGGAGGCAGTGCAGGTAGACCGAGCGGTGGCTGTAGAGCACGCCCTTCGGGTCCCCGGTGGTGCCGGAGGTGTAGCAGAGCACGGCGGCCCGCCGCTCGTCGATGTCGTGCTGCCACGGGTACTCGGTGGGCCGGCCGGCGATCAGCTCCTCGTAGTCGTGCACCGCGCCCGCGAAGCCGGCCAGCACCGAGCGGTCGCCGGGGCCGCTCACCACGATGTGCCTGAGGGTCGGCGCGAGGTCCGGGAGGACGGCGGCGAGCAGCGGCAGGACGGAGCCGTTGACGATGATCACGCGGTCGGCGGCGTGGTTGACGATGAACGACAGCTGTTGGGAGGGCAGCCGCAGGTTCAGCGTGTGCAGCACGGACCCCATCGCGGGGACGGCGAGGTACGCCTCCAGGTGCTCGGTGTTGTTCCACATCAAGGTGGCCACCCGGTCGTCCGCGGTCACCCCCAGCTCGTCGCGCAGCGCGCACGCGAGCTGCGCGGCCCGCGCGCCGACCTCGGCATAGGTCCGGACGACCGGCCCCGTGCCGTCCCAGGTGGTCACGGTCGAGCGGCCGTGGATCGTCGACCCGTGCTCCAGGATTCGGGCGACGGTGAGCGGTACGTCCTGCATCGTGCTGAACACGGGTCCTCCTCGACCTGGCGGCACTGGGGGCTGCGCCTGCGGCACCTACCGGGCGGTAATGCGCGCCGACGTGCCCGATTGTGCCGCCCCCACCCCCCGCTGTCAGTATCCCGGCCCCGTTGCACGGATCACGGATTCGTCCCGGTTCCGCCCTCCGCCCGCTGCCGCACCCCCTCCGGCAGCTCGGCCCCGACCGCGGCGCGATGCCGATCGGTGAAGATCCACACCTGCCCGCCGCCGGCCAACGCCGCCGTCAGCACCAGGGCCACGAGCGCTCCGCTCCGTCGATGCGACTTCCGATGCCCCGTCACTTCTTCGGCTGTCCACCGACGGTCGTGAGCACGCTCCTGCGGCCCCCGCGTTCGTCGCCGGGCGCTGTCGGCGCCGGTCCCGGGGACGGGGCCGGTACCGGCGTGCCGGCCTTGGCCACCGGCCCGCCGCCGAAAACCTCCCAGATCCTGTTCGACACCCGATCCCCCCGGTTCTTCCGGTTCCGCGCCGTCCGGACGAACCTATCCGGGGCGCGGGCGGTGATCCGGCGAATCGTCGAACAGACGGCGATGAACGGCTCGGTGCGGCGGCGGGGAGGTCAGGGGAGGTCGGGGCGGGTGAGGCGGAGGGAGTTGGCGGGGTCGGGGAGGTAGGCGGGGTCGAGGGTCCAGCCCTGCTCGGCGGCGATGCGCAGGGCCTGGTGGGCGCCGGCGCCGCGGTAGGTGGCGCGCTTGAGCTGGATGCGGTGCGCGGGGGTGGTGCCGGGCGTGGTGCCGGGGGTGCGGGCGGCGGCGGCGCGGATGCGGGTGGCGTCGCGTTCGAGGATGCGGCGGATGTGGCGGTCCCAGGCGGCGGGGCTGTTGGTGAACTCGGCGCGGAAGGCGCGCGGGCCGACGGTCCAGCGGGCGCCCCAGCGGTCCCAGTGGTCGGGCTCGGGGCGGCTCACCCAGCAGGTGAGCAGGCCGTACACCGGGACGTAGAGGACCTGGAGCAGGAGGACGAACGGCAGCAGCGGCGCGAAGCGGACCGGCTGCGGGCCCCACGGGGTGCCGGGGGCGGCGGGCGGGTCCTGCGGGGAGGGGGCGTTCAGGGCGGCCGGGGCGGGGAAGTGGCGGGCGAGGCGGACGTGCCCGGTGTCCGTCCCGGACGCCACGCCGTGCCAGCCGTGCCGCTCCGCGAGCCGGACCACGCCGGCCGCGCCGAGACCGCGGTAGAACCGCAGCGGGAGTCCGACCCGCATCACCCGGCCGAGGTCGGCCCGCACCTCGCCGTCGCCGGCCGCGTGCGCCGCCTCGGCGGCGGCGATCCGGCGGGCCAGGATCGGGGCGACGTAGCGCTCCCAGTGCTCCGGCCTGCCGGAGAGCTCGGCCCGCAGCCGGCGGGGCGGGACGAAGCTGCGGTTGACCTTCAGCCAGCCGTCGGAGTCGGGGCCTCCCCCGCTGTAGTCCGCGAGGAGCAGGACGACGAAGAGCAGCACCAGGCCGAGGACCCAGAGCGGCGCGTAGACCCACTGGAGGACGAACTGGACCAGCACGGCCAGGCGGTTGCGGCGCGGCGCGGGGCCGGGGAAGCCGCCGGGGCGGCCGGCTCCGGGCTCCGGCGGGGTGCCGAACCGGTCGGCGGCGTACGGCTGTTGGGGGGCGGGCTGGGCCGGGTGGACCGGGTGGGCCTGTTGCGCCGGGACGGCCTGCGGCTGCCGGGGCGGGTAGGACTGCGGCGGTGGCACCGGCTGCGCGTACGGGTTCTGCTCGTACGGGTTCTGCGCGTAGTGGTGCTGTCCGTACGGCGGCTGTCCGTACGGGTTCTGCGGTGGCGGCGCGCCGTACCCGCCGGTGCTGCCGCCGTACCCCTGCCCGTTCGCCATGCCGTTCCCCCGTGCTCGATCGGGGGCCACCCTACCGGCGGGGCTCAGTGGGCGGTCGGGCCGTCCACGTGGTTGCGGTCGACGGTGAGGGTGGCGCCGCCGAAGGTCTCCTCGACGTTCCCGTGGTACTGGTGGACGCGCTGGTGCAAGCTCCAGAGGTCGGGGGCGAGGCCGCCGGAGCCGTCGGTGTCGGCCCGGTCGTCCCAGCGGGCGTACCAGAGCGCGTCGGGCATCGGGGAGCTGCCGGCGCGGGCGGCGGCGGCGAGGTCCGCGATGCCGGAGTCGAGGCTGGAGTAGAAGCCGGAGCGGTAGTCGGCGTCGTGCAGGGCCGCGGTCCAGCCGAGGGTGAAGTCGACCACGGCCTGGCCGCAGGCCGGGTCGCGCATCGGGTAGGCCTCGATGTCCAGGTAGACCGGGCTGCCCTTGGCGAGTCCGAGCGCGCGCAGGGCCCGGGCGGCCTCCTCCGCCTCCTCCCGGCCCTGCTCGGCGGCCTTCGCCGGGTCGATCCGCTTGGGCTTGCGGCCCGGTTCGGCGCACGGCGCCTGCAGTCCGACGTGCACCGGCAGGAACCGCCAGCCCAGCGCCCGCGCCTGGCGCACCCACTCGGCGGTGAGCCGGGGCTGGTCGCAGCCGCGCTGGGAGCCGCTGGTGTAGATGCCGACCGCCCCGTACGGGGAGGCGTCGCGCCAGGTCGTCAGGGTGTCGAGCGACGGTGCGGTGCAGGCGTCGAAGGCGGGGCCGCTCCAGGTGTCGCGGACCCGGGGCGGGCCGGACCGGTCGGGCAGCGTGACGGCCCGGATGCGGGGGGCGGCGACGGCGGCCGGGACGGTGGCTTCGGCGTTCACGCCCGTCCCGTCGGTGGCCAGCAGGAGCACGAGGGCGGCGGCGAGGAGGGCGGCGGGGCGGAGAAGGCGCACCCCGCCTTGATACTGACGGTCCGTCGGGGGCTTGCCGCAACCACGCCGCAGCGCCCGCGCGAGTCCACCCTTTCGGACGCACCCGTCCGCATCCGTCCCGATTTTTGTAACGAGCTTGCCCGTTCATCACTCCTTACGGCAAACTCACAAATATGCCCACCTCCCATACCAGCGAAACCCCTGCCGCCTCGTCGTCGGCCGCCGCCGTCGCCGAGGCCCTGGCCATGCCGCCCGCCCCCAAGGGCGAGCCTGCCGGCGAGCGGGGAAGCTGGCGACGAGGTGGGGCCTCCGGCCCCGCGGCGCCACCCGGGATCGACCCCGGCCGGTCCACCGGCCGGCTCGGCAAGGTCCTGCGGCGCCCGGAGAGGATCCCGGCGCCGCTTCTCTGTCTGACCGCGATGTTCCTGGTGCAGACCGGCATCGCCCTGTCCAAGCCGCTGTTCGGCCCGCTCGGCGTCAGCGGCACGACCTTCCTGCGGCTCGGCTTCGCCGCCGTCATCCTGCTCGCCGTCACCCGGCCCCGGCTCCGCGACAAGCGCCCGCGCGACCTCGTCGCGGCCGCGCTGCTCGGCGTGGCCTCGGCCGGAATGACCTTCCTGTTCGCCGGGGCGATCGACCGGCTGCCGATGGGCACCGCCGCCACCATCGAGTTCCTCGGCCCGCTCGCGGTCGCCCTGGTCTTCGCCCGGCGCGCCAGCCACCTGCTCTGGGCGCTGCTCGCCGCCGCGGGCGTGGTGCTGCTGACCCTGCTCGGCGAGGGGGACGGCGGCGGGTCGCTCGACCCGGTCGGCCTGCTCTACGCCTTCGGAGCGGCCGCCTGCTACGCCCTGTACATCATGTTCACCGACAAGGTGGGAGCGACCTTCCAGGGCTTCCAGGGCCTGGCGGTGTCGATGACGGTCGGCGCGCTGGCGCTGGCACCCTTCGGGCTCGGCCAGGCCTGGGACGGGCTGACCGCGCCCGGCGCCTCGCCACTGGGGCTGCTCGCCGCGGTGGCCGGGGTGTCGCTGCTGCTGCCGGTGATCCCGTACGCGCTGGAGATGACCGCGCTGCGACGGATGCCGCAGCGGGTGTTCAGCGTGCTGGTCAGCCTGGAGCCGGCGGTCAGCGCGCTGGTCGGGCTGGTGGTGCTGGGCCAGTTGCTGGGCGTGCCGCAGCTGGCCGGGATCGGCTGTGTGGTCGCGGCCAGCGTGGGCGCCACGCTGACCGGGCGGCGGTAGCCGCGCCTCCCCGGAGGACGTCAGCCCCGGGTGCTCCTCCGGGGAGGCGCGCCCCGGGGACGCCCTACGGCCAGAGCAGGGTGCGCGACCACTCCGGGGAACTGACCGGGCCGGTACGGGTGTAGCGCAGCCGGATGTGCCGGCGCTGGGCGTCGCCCTGCCAGAACTCCACCTCGTGCGCCCACAGGGTGTAGACCGCGTGCCCCGCCGCGACCGCGTCCGGGTACGTCTCCAGCCGGCGACGGGCGACCGCCTCCGCCTCGTCGTACTCGTCGACCGAGCCCAGCGGCTCGCTCTGCCGCCCGACCAGCGCGCCGACCCGGGCGGCGGGCGAGCGGGTGGCGAACTCGGCGGCGGCGACCAGGTCGGCGGCCCGCTCGACGGTGCCGCGCACCCGGACCTGGCGGCCCAGCTGCGGCCAGTAGACGGTCAGCGCGGCGGCCGGGTGACCGGCGAGCTGACGGCCCTTGGGGCTGTCGGCGGCCGCGGAGAAGTTCCAGCCGGTGCCGGCCGCGTCGACGTCGCGCAGCACCAGCACCCGGGCGTCCGGCATGCCGTCGGCGTCGACGGTCGAGAGGGTGAAGGCCTGCGGGTCCAGCACCCCGGCGTGCAGCGCGGTGGCGAGCCAGTCCACGAACAGCGGGCCGGGCTCGGTGGGGGCGGCCGCATGGTCGAAGGAGGGCAGCGGGCGAGCCATCGGCGGACGGCCGAGCAGCAGCTCGGGGACGGACCTGGGCCCGGGCCGGTGCTCGTGGACCGGCTCGGCAGACGGCTCCGGGCGCGTGGCCGCGGGCTCCGGTGCAGGCCTGGCCTCGCCCGGGCCCGTCAGGCCCTCCTCCTCCGCCGCCATCGCGCGCCCTTCCTTCCGATTGCCGCGGTCGCCGCCCCGGCCGGGCCGGCCCTTCGGGCCCGGGCACGTGGTGCGCTGTCGGAGCGCAACCGTACCGCCGTGCACCCACGGCTCCGGGCGCGGGCCCTCGGTGGACGGATCCGGGCCGGTCGGCGGGCGGTTCCGGGACGGGCGCCGGACGCGCCGGCACCGGCACCGGTACCGGCACCGGACACACTCGTGGGCGGTGCCGCCATCGGCACCGCCCACGAGGCCGGTTTCGCGGTGACCCTTTCCGCGGCCGGTCGAATGCGCTGTTCCCTCTGCTGTACTGCGGTGGTACCTCGGTTTCCGTTACGACCGTTCCAACCGATCCGACCGTTCCGACCCGGTCCGGGCCCGTCCGCGGCTGCTCAGCTCAGCCGCGGCCACCCACGTCCGGCGCCCCCGCCTTCCGTGGTGCCCGGTGCCGCATCACGGCGGTCAGTTGAAGGTCGGGGCGACGACGACGTTGACGTCCTTGTTGCCCTGACCGGCCTGGACGTTCCCCGCGTTGTCCTTCACCGCGACGGTGTTGTCCTGGTTCGAGCCGCCGGAACCGGTGGCGGTCTGCTGGGTGGAGACGTAGTTGCCGTCGACCCCGCCGAACACGTTGCCGGTACCGGTGTTGGAGACCGCTCCGGCGTTGGAGCCGCCCTCGGCACCCGCGCCGTCGGCGGCGGCGGCACCACCGGCACCGGCCAGCAGCAGACCGGCCGCGAGCGGGCCGGCGAACAGTAGTCCGGCTGTTCGACGGGTACGGATGCGAGCCATGAATGCCTCCAAGGAGCTGTTCACCGGGCAATGGTCGATCAAGGTGCGCAAGGTTCGTCGACCGGACGAACACCTGCGGGCTGCGACGCCGGAACACAGCCTTCCGCAACAAATCGACAAAGCACTAGCTCCCACAGCGATTTTCCCCCGTTAGCGTGATATCCAGCCGAGCGACGCATGGCGGCCGCGAAACCGGACCCTGCGTCGATGCACCCCGTCCGAGCTGGGAATTCACCCGGACGGCCGAGGATCGGGGCAGCTCGGCGAGCGGCGCAAACGGCGTCACACGGTCCGCTGGCCGCACCACCCCGGCGCATGCGAACCCGTGAACGCGCCCCCGAAAAGTTCGATCACCCTTCCATGTCGACTTTCCGACCATTCACGGACCATCGGAATGTCACACCGGGGCGGCAGGAGTGAAGGCCCCGTCTGATCCGACGAGATGACTCAGTGGAAATCAGATCATCTTGCCGGGATTCAGAATTCCCAGCGGATCGAAGACCGCCTTCAGCTGCCGCTGCAGGTCCAGCGCCACCGGGCCCAGCTCACGGGCCAGCCAGTCCCGTTTCAGCAGCCCCACCCCGTGCTCCCCGGTGATCGTGCCGCCCAGCTCCAGCCCGAGCGCCATGATCTCGTCGAAGGAGCGCTGGGCACGGGCCGTCTGCTCCTCGTCCGAGGCGTCGAAGATGACGATCGGGTGGGTGTTGCCGTCCCCCGCATGACTGACCACCCCGATGGTCAGCCCGTGCCGCTCGGCGATCGCCGCGACACCGTTCAGCATCTCCGCCAGCCGGGAACGCGGCACGGCCACGTCGTCGATCATCGTGGTGCCCAGCCGGTCCAGCGCGGGCAACGCCATCCGCCGGGCGGCCAGCAGCAGATCGGACTCCGCCTGGTCCTCGGCCGGCACCACCTCCGTCGCCCCGGACTCCCGGCACAGCTCCGCGACCCGCGCCAGCTCGGCCACCCGGTCCGGCCCGTCGAAGGCCACCAGCAGCAGCGCCCGGGTGGACTCCGGCAGGCCCATCCGACCCAACTCGTTGACGGCCCGCACCGAGACCGCGTCCATCAGCTCCATCAGCGACGGGGTCAGCCCGCGCGCCATCACCTCGCAGACCGCCGCCCCGGCCGCGTCCGCACTCGGGAACTCCGCCGCCAGGGCCAACTGCGGAGCGGGCGCCGGCCGCAGCGACAGAACCGCCCGGACCACCACACCGAGCGTCCCCTCCGAGCCGACGAACAGCCTGGTCAGGTCGTACCCGGCCACGCCCTTCGCCGTCCGGCGCCCGGTGGACAGCAGCCGCCCGTCCGCCAGCACCACGTCCAGCCCGAGCACGTACTCGCTGGTGACGCCGTACTTCACGCAGCAGAGCCCGCCCGCCCCGGTACCGATGTTGCCGCCGATCGTGCAGGACTCCCAGCTGGACGGGTCCGGCGGATACGAGAGCCCCAACTCCTCGACAGCACGGGAGAGTTCGGCGTTCACCACACCGGGCTCGACCACCGCGATCCGGTTCACCGGGTCGATCTCCAGGATCCGGTTCAGCTTCACCAGCGACAGCACGACGCAGCCGTCCACCGCGTTCGCCGCACCCGACAGCCCGGTCCGGGCCCCCTGCGGCACCACCGGCACGCGCAACTCGGTCGCGGTGCGCAGCACGTGCTGCACCTGCTCGACCGTCTCCGGGAACACCACCACCGCGGGCTGCCCGGCCGCGCAGAAGCCCGCCATGTCGTGGCGGTACGCGGCGGTCACGTCCGGGTCCACCACGACGGCCTCCGCCGGGAGGCCCTGCGCCAGTCGGTCCGTCAGATCACTCATCGCCGCCTCCACTCGCCGCCCGCCCGCCTCCACCTCCGCACTCTGCCCGGACGACCGGGGCCGGGCAAGTGGGCCGCGGGGCGGTTGGGGAACAGGAGGCGAACGAACGGGGGGACGCGGAGTGGCTCAGGCCCGGCGGAGGGCCGGGGTGGCCAGGGCGGTGAGCCCGGCGGCGGCGGTGGCCAGGGCGCAGAGCAGGGTGGGCAGGGCCGCGCCCGCCGCGTCCGCGAGCAGGCCCAGCAGGGAGTTCGAGAGCACCAGTGCCAGGCTCTGCACGAGCGTCAGCAGTGCCTGGACCCGGGAGAGATGGGTCGGCGGCGCGCCGGTCAGCACGAGCGGGCCGAGGTGGCAGGCGAACAGCCCCGAGCCGAGGCCCGCCACCGCGCTGCCGGCCACCGCCGCCACCGGCCCCGCGGCCGACGCCAGCAGCGCGATCCCCACCGAGGCCGCGCAGAGCCCGGCCGCCGCCCCCACCCCCGCCCGGGGCAAGGGGCCCCGCCGGGCGATCAGGCCGGCCACCGCCAGCACCCCGGCCGCCTGGCCGCCGCCCACCAGTCCCGCCGTCCCGGCCGCCCAGCCGTGTGTCCGGGCGAGCAGCGGACCGAGCAGTGACACCACCGGCAGCAGCGCCCCGGCCGCCGCGCCGGTGAGCAGCAGGGCGGCCCGCAGCAGTGGGTCGGCCACGGCGAGCCGGACGCCGGACGCCGCCTCGCGGAACAGTCCGGCCCGCGGACCGGACGGCCCGTCCTCCGGGGGCCGCACCCGCAGCAGGACCAGCAGCACGACCCCGAAACTCGCCGCGTCCGCCAGCGCCGCGCCGGACAGCCCGCCGGCCGCGACCAGCAGGCCGCCCAGCGGTGCGCCGAGCAGGACGGCGCTCTGCCCGCCGGCCTGCCGCAGGGCGAGCGCCCGGGGCAGCCGGTCCGCGGGCACCAGCCGGCGGGGCATCGAACCGCCGGCCGGGAGGTAAAAAGCGTCGACCGTCCCGATCACGGCCGCCGCCGCGACCAGCAGCCACAGCGGCGTCCCCCGGGAGGCCGCCACCAGGGCCAGCGCACCGGTCGCGACCAGCATCACCGTGTCCCCGGCGAGCATCACCCGACGGGCGCCGAAGCGGTCCGCGACCGCGCCGCCCAGCAGGACCAGCGCGGTGCGCGGCACCGTGATCGCCGTCAGGACCAGCCCGGCCGCGCCGCCGCCGTGCGCGGAGGCGGCCCAGCCGAGGGCGAAGTACAGCGCGGCGTCACCCAGCAGTCCGGCCTGGACACCGGCCAGCCAGAGCAGGTACCTCCGCGGCAGCGCGGCCCGCGGAGCGACAGTGGCAGTGGCAGTGGCAGTGGTCATGCCGGGCGACGCTAGGGCCCTCGACCCGGTCGAGGGCAAGCGCGGCTACCGCCGGACCACCGGCTCCTGCAGCTCGGTGACCCACCCGGCCCGGTCCTCCGGGCACTCCAGGTACAGCTCCCGGGCGTAGCCGGCCGAGCGGTAGCCGTTCTCCTCGATGAAGCGGGCCAGTTCCTGGCCGGTGCCCAGCACGTCGTCCATCGGGCCGCGGTGCACGATCGTCGCCGCCTCCTCGATCGGCGGCAGGTCGAGCACCTCGAAGTCGTGCTCACCCGGCCGCACCGACGGGCCCACCGGGACGGCCACCAGGACCAGCACCGAGCCGTCGCCCTCCGGCGCGTCCTGGTAGCGGGCGACGGACGGGCCGGCCGCCTCGACCCCGGCCGCGGCCAGCCTCCGGCACAGTTCGGCGAACAGCGGCCCGATCACCGGGCCGATGTCCTCCGGCTCGTAACTCGCGGCCGCACCGGCCAGTTGGGCCACCCGGACGGACGGCACCCGCTTCACCACGACATCGTGTGCGGACATGGTCCCCTCGCTCTCGATCGTCCGGAGCCTCGCCTCCACCCGGGCCAGCCGCAGCTCGTCGGCGGCGATCGCCTCGGCGAGCTGGGCCCGCCGCAGCCGCAGCATGCCGCGCAGTTCGGCCGCGTCCACCTGCTCGTCCAGCACGGCGCGCACCTGCTGCAGGGTGAAGCCGAGCTCCTTGAGCGCGATCACCCGGTTGAGCCGGGCGAGTTGGGACGCCTCGTAGGAGCGGTACCCGCTGATCGGGTCCACCCGGGCGGGCCGCAGCAGCCCGATCGCGTCGTAGTGGCGCAGCATCCGTACCGACACCCGGCCGTGGCTGGCGAAGTCTCCGATGTTCAACATGATGCGCCCACTCCATCCCCTGCCACCGTGTCAGGGTCAACCCGGCCGCGCGCATCCGTTCCACGACGGTTCCGAGGCCGGCGCCCGCGACCGCCCGGGAAACACCGAGGGCGGGTGCCGAGCGAACTCGGCACCCGCCCTGAGCAGGTGGTTCTCCTACCGGCGGAGAGCGTGGGATTCGAACCCACGGTACGGGGTCACCGCACGACAGTTTTCAAGACTGTTCCCTTAGGCCGCTCGGGCAGCTCTCCAGGCGGAGGTCAGCCTAACGGGTCCGGCGGGGTTCGGCGCACACGTTTCGGTGCGGGCGGGGGTCACGACTGGTCGCCCTCGCGCTGACCGAGGGTGACCTTGGTGTTGAAGGTCTGGCCGTTGCGGGTGTACTCGACGTCGACGGTCTCGCCGGGCTTGTGCGTCCAGATCCGGCTGACCAGGGCCGGGCCGTTGTCGATCGGCACGCCGCCGAGCTTGGTGATGACGTCGCCCGGCTTGAGGCCGGCCTTGTCGGCCGCGCCGCCGGGGGTGACGGCCGGCTGGCCCTGGATGTCCTTGGTCTGGATCTGCGCGCCGTCGCCCTTGTAGTCGTCGTTGCGCAGCACGTCGAGCTTGGCGTAGACCGGCTTGCCGGTCTTGATCAGGGTGTCCGCGACCCACTTGGCCTGGTTGATCGGGATGGCGAAGCCCAGGCCGATGCTGCCGGCCCGGCCGTTGGCGGAGGCGTTGGACTGGATCGCCGAGTTGATGCCGATCACCGCGCCGCCGGAATCGAGCAGCGGGCCGCCGGAGTTGCCGGGGTTGATCGAGGCGTCGGTCTGCAGGGCGTTCATGTACGAGGCCTGCGAGCCGGTGTCGTCGCCGGAGGCCACCGGGCGGTCCTTGGCGCTGATGATGCCGCTGGTGACGGTGGACTCCAGGCCGTACGGCGCACCGATCGCGACGGTGGCGTCACCGACGTTGACCTTGTCGGAGTCGGCCAGCGGCAGCGGGGTCAGCTTGCTCTTCGGCGGGTTGTCGATCTTGACCACGGCGACGTCGTAGCCCTCGGCGTGGCCCAGCACCGAGGCGCTGTAGGAGCTGCCGTCGGCGAACTTGACGGTCAGTTTGCCGCCGTTGAGGGTCGGCGCGACCACGTGGTTGTTGGTGAGGATGTGGCCCTCGGTGTCGAAGACGAAGCCGGTGCCGGTGCCCGACTCGCCGTTGCCCTGCGCCTTGATGGTGACGACGCTGGGCAGCGCCTTCTGCGCGATGGCGGCGATCGAGCCGGGGGCGGGCTCGTTCTTCTGGGTGTCGCTGGCCTGCACGGTGGTGCTGCGGTGGTCGTTCGCGGAGCTGCCGCGGTCGGTGTTGTCGGTGACGGTCACGCCGAGCACGCCGCCGGCCACACCGGCGACCAGCGCGACGGCCGCGATCAGGGCGACCAGGCCGCCGCGCTTCTTGCGCGGGCCGCCGGGGCCGACCGGACCGCCGGGGTGGTCCGCCGGGTAGCCGAGCGGGCCCGCCGGGCCGCCGGGGTAGCCCGCGCCGCCGGCGGTGGAGTCGTGGGTGGGGCCCCAGCCGCCGAGCGGCTGACCGGCCCCGAAGGGGTGGTGGCCGTGTGCGGCGGGGACGGCGGGCGCGACCGGGGCGGCGCCGTAGCCCTCGTGCGCGACGGGGGCGGCCGGAGCGGCGCCGTAGCCCTCGTGCGTGCCGGCCGCCGGGACGCCGTGGGTCGGGGTGGCGTACGGGTTGTCGGCCGGCGGCAGCGCCGGGGCGGCGGGGGCCGCGGCCTGGGCGGGCGCGGCGGGCGGGGCCGCCGGAGCCTGCGGGGCGGGCGGCAGGACCGGCGGCGGCGCGTCGATGTAGCCGGTGACCGGGTCGACGGCCGGCTGCTCGGCGGCGGGCGCCGCGGGGGCCGCGGGGGCCTCCGGTGCGGGCACCTTGGTGAAGGCGACGGTGGGCTTGTGCCCGCCCTCGGCCGGGACACCCTCGGCCGCGACGGCGTCGACGGGCGGTGCCGCCTCGACGGGGGCGGCCTCGACGGCGCCCGACTCCGGCTCGGGCACCCGCCGGAAGGCCATGGTCGGCTGGTGCCCGCCCTGAGCGGGGCCTTCGGAAGCGGACTCGGCCGCCCCCGGCCCGGCGGGCTGCTCCCCCTGCGGCCCGGTGGGCCCAACCTCGCGCTCGGTGCTCACGGACGACCTCCATAGCTGGCAGAACCAAGGACCATAGTTTTTCGCACTGTCGATTCGATTGCCGTAAGGACCCCTCTGAAGAACTCATAAGAATCCTTAGCCGACGCAGACGCCGACACCCGACACCGGCACCGACGCCGGCACCGACGGCCGAGGCTCCCCTCCCCCGCCGGGCGTCCCGCGATGCGGACCGCGCACCCTCGGCCTTGGGCGTTCGCCCCCGTGCCGGTTAGCCTGTCGCTCCAAACTGACACGCGGGAGCTTGGACCCACCAGGCTGAGAGTGCGCATGTCGACCGTACGCCACACGAGTGACGGACGGTCGAGGGGGCGCTGACCGCCGGAACCTGTCCGGGTAATGCCGGCGTAGGGAGTATCGGCCATGCCGCCTGCTTCGCCATCCTCTTCTTCGGGCGCGAACGTTCCCGCCCCCGGTGCGGACGCCTCCGCCGCGGGCGCGACCGCCGTCCTGGAGCGCCCCGAGCACGTCGAAGCGCCCCTGGTGCTGGACACCGAGCCGCCGCGCACGCTGCGCTTCCGGGACCACTTCGCGCTCTGGATGAACCTGGGCGTCAGCCTGATCGGCTTCTCCACCGCCGCCACCGTGCTCGGCGCCCCCGGCAGCGAGCTGTCGCTGGCCGCCGCGGTGACCGCGATCACGGTCGGTACGGCGGTCGGCACCGCGATGCTCGGCGTGGCCTCGCTGATCGGGGCCCGCACCGGCGCCCCCGCGATGGCGAACCTGCGCGGGCTGTTCGGCACCCGGCTGTCGTACCTGCCGACGGTGCTGAACATCGTGCAGTGCATCGGCTGGGGCGTGTTCGAGCTGCTGACCATCTCGGCGGGCGCGCAGACCGTCGCGCACACCACCGGCTACCGCTGGCTGTTCGTCCTGCTCGCGGGCGCGCTGACCACGGCGCTGACCATCTGGCCGCTGGGCTCGATCGCGGTGCTGCGCCGCTTCGTGGCCGGGGCGGTCGCGGTGGCCATGGTGTACTTCACCGTCCAGCTGGGCCGCCAGGGCGTGCCGGACCCGGGGGCGGGCAACTGGCACGGCTTCCTGGGCGCCACCGACGCGATGATCGCCGTTTCGGTCTCCTTCGTCCCGCTGGCCGCCGACTACACCCGGCACTCGCGCTCCCCGCGCTCGGCGTTCTGGGGCAGCTTCTCCGGCTACACGATCGCCCAGGTCTGGTGCTACGTGCTCGGCCTGATGGCGCTGCTGCAGTCGGACGGCGATCCGAACCGGATCTTCGACTCCTTCCTCGGGGTCTGGGCCGGCTGGCTGTTCCTGCTGGTGCTGGTGCTGCGCGAGACGGACCAGTCCTTCGCCAACGTGTACTCGACGGCGATGTCGGTGCAGAACCTGCTGCCGAAGGTGGACCGCCGGGTGCTCTCCGGCGCGATCGGCGCGCTGACCACCGTGCTGGCGCTGCGGATCGACGAGTTCACCGACACCTACTACGGCTTCCTCGGTCTGATCGGCTCGGTGTTCGTGCCGCTGCTGGCGGTGCTCGTGGTGGACTACTTCCTCGGTGCCGGGCGGCGCGGCTGGAACCTCTCCGCCGACGCGCCGTCCCGCTGGCCGATGCTGCTGCCGTGGGCCCTGGGCTTCGCGGTCTACCAGTTCATCGCGCCGACCAAGGTGGCCGGCTGGTGGACGGACTTCTGGACCTCGGCCCAGGAGTCGCTGCACTTCACCCCGCAGGAGTGGACCTCCGCCTCGCTGTTCGCCTTCCTGGTGCCCGCCCTGGTCACCTGGGCGCTCACCCCGCTCTCCCGCCGCGCCGACCGGCACTGAGCGGGCCGCCCCGCACCGGGCGAAGCGGGGGCGGCCCGGCCCCGCGGGCCCGGCCGGGACGGCCCCGCGGGAAGGAAGACGGCCCCACAGGTTGGGGCCGTCTTTGTCCGCGCTTCACCTGTGCCGCCTATCGTTGGGCCTGTGACCAGCCCAGACCTGTCCTCGCCGGCGGCGCGCACCGTGCCGTCCGTCCAGGTGATCGCCCACCGCGGTTCCTCCCACGCCCTGCCCGAGCACACCCTCGCGGCCTACCGGCGCGCGCTCGACGAGGGCGCCGACGCGCTGGAGTGCGATGTCCGGGTCACCGCCGACGGCGCGCTGGTCTGCGTGCACGACCGCCGGATCGGCCGGGTCTCCAACGGCCGGGGCACCGTCTCGGCGATGACCCTCGCCGAGCTGGAGGCCTACGACTTCGGCGCCTGGAAGACCGGCCGCCCCAGCGTCGACCCGGAGCTGCGCGGCGTGCTGCGGCTGGAGCGGCTGCTGGAGCTGGTGGTGGAGTGCGGCCGCCCGGTGGACCTGGCGATCGAGACCAAGCACCCGGTGCGTTTCCGCGGCCGGGTGGAGACCGAGCTGCTGCGGACGCTGGAGCGGTTCGGGATCGGCGCGACCCGGGGCGGCGACCGCCCGTCCGCCCGGATCATGAGCTTCTCCTCGATCGCGCTGAACCGGGTGGCCGCCGCCGCGCCGCAGTACCGGCGGGTGTTCCTGTTCGAGCGGACCCTGCCGCTGCTCGGCCGGCTGCGCGAGGGCTCGCCGCTGCCGGGCGGGGCGCGGATCGCCGGCCCGGGCATCGAGCTGGTGCGGGCCCGCCCGCAGCTGGTGACCAGGCTGCGCGAGCTGGGGCACGAGGTGCACGTGTGGACGGTGGACGAGCCGGCCGACGTCGAGCTCTGCCTGGAGCTCGGGGTGTCCGCGATCATCACCAACCGGCCCGCGGAGGTGCTGGCGCAGCTCGGCCGGTGATCCGCCGACGCGCCCGGGGCCGCACCCGCCCGACCGGTCGCCCCGTCCGGTCACTTGCGTCCGGTCGGCCCGGTCGGCCCGGTCGGATCCTCCCGGTCCGATCACCCCGGTCCGACCACTCCGGTCCGACCACTCTGGTCGGCAGTCAAACCTTCCTTGCGCGAAATTGCCGGAATTCTTGCATCCGGGCGACAGAGGGTGAGCACGGAATGACCTGATGTCGACCGTCGGTCGCCGCACTCGAAATGGGCTCGCGGGATCGTCCGGTGCTCGTTTCCGACGCATTACCAAGGGGCATCTCTCCCTCGGCATACGCTGAAGGAGGTCCGGGGGTGGCGTTGATGGTGGCGCGTGAAGTGCCGACTTCATCGACCATGGCAGTGCCGCACGGCCCAGCGAGTGTCGGGGTCGCACGGCGCCGACTGCGTCGAGATCTGGGTGACCGGCAGATACCGGAACCGGTCATCGATGATGCTGTTCTGATCCTTTCCGAGCTGTTGAGCAACGCCTGTCGATACGCCCGTCCGCTCGGCCCGCTGCCGGCCCTGGGCCGCAGCGGCCGGGCCGAGGTGCTCGGGCAGGTGCTGGTCGGCGTCCCGTCCGGGACGCGCGCCGCACCCGCACCGAGCGGCCGGGAGTCCGCCGAGGGCTCGGACGAGCCGAACGGCGGCGTGCTGGTCCGCTGGCAGATGCACGCCGACGGGGTGCTCACCCTGGAGGTCACGGACGGCGGGGCGACCACTCGGCCGCTGCCCGCGAGTCCCTCGCTGACCTCACGCGGCGGCCGCGGCCTGAGCATCGTCGACCAGCTGGCCAGCGACTGGGGCGTGCGCGACGCCCCCGGCGAGGTCACGGTCTGGGCGGCGCTGCCCGCCCGGGCCCGGCACGCCCGGCGCACCGGGGGCGATGCCCGTAGCGCGTGAGCCGGGCGCGGGGAATGTGTCGTTAGGCTTCCCGGAACACAGGACCACCGTTTCCGGGAGAGCCGCAGCATGGGCAAGAAGGCCGCCAAGAAGGCGCCGCAGCGCCAGTCCACCACCGCCGTCACGGGCGAGATCCCCGTGGTCGGGGCCCGCGAGGACTGCCCCTGCGGCTCCGGCCGCCGGTACAAGGCGTGTCACGGCCGGGAGGCCTCGCACGCGGTGCAGGAGCTGGTGCACCGCCCGTTCGAGGGCCTGTCGGGCGAGGCCGACTGGGTGGCGCTGCGCGAGCTGGTGCCCGCCGCCACGGTGCCGCTGACGCTGGCCGCCGGGGTGGCGGACGGCGCCACCGGTGACGTCCCGTCGGTGACCCTGGCCACCGTGCTGCCGCTGGCCTGGCCGGCCCTGCGCCGCCAGGACGGCTCGATCCTGCTCGGCCTGCAGACCCAGTCCGCCTCCGGCGACCTCAGCCGCGACCTCGCGGACGCCCTTGAGCTGGCCCTGGCCACCGAGCCGGGCAGCCCGGTGCCGGCCCGCCGGACCGTCCCGGGCGGGCGCCGCCTGCAGGACCTGCTGGACGCCGGGGCCGCGTTCACGCCCACCGTGCACACCGGCTTCGAGTTCTGGCTGGAGGACGCCGAGGCCGCCACCGGCGAGGTCGCCGCCTCCCTGGAGCGCGCCAACGCCTCGGCCATCCCGACCGAGAAGCTCGCCGGCGTGGACTCCGCCTACTGGTGCGGCACTCCGGACAAGAACCACCTGCGCTGGGTGATGACCGTGCCGGAGGAGCAGCTGCTGGACGCGCTGGCCCGGCTGAACGCGGCCGGCGAGGCCTCGCTCGGCGCGGACACCCGCCTGGTGGGCTCGTTCCGCGCGCACGGCCTGACCGTCCCGGTGTGGGACCTCCCGCTCGCGATGACCGCCGCCGACTGCGAGAAGCCGGCCGCCGAGTTCGCCGAGCGGCTCGCCGCCGTGCTCGCCGACGGGACCCCGTTGACCGCCGAGGAGCGGCGCGCCCGCGCGAACCTGGTGAACCGTCAGGTCACCCTGAACTAAAGCGCGCAGGATCCGCGTGATACGCGTCACATTGTCGCGGTGAACGCGCAATTTCCGGGCGTGGAGGGCGTCTTGGAAATTGGCGCGGGCGCAGATCCTTGTTACTGTCTAAAGAGTCCGGCCGCTGGTGCATCCCCCGTCGCCAGCGGCCGGATCTTTTGTTTTTCCGGAACGCCCCGGCGAAGGCCCCGACGGAGGCCCCGGCGCGAGCCCTCTCACAAGCCCCGGACCCGCCCCGCGGACGGCCCCGGCGCCCCGCCCGGCACCCGCGGTCCTCAGTAGGCCGAACGTCCGCTGTCCAATCGGACCGCCGCCTCCACCAACTCCCCCAGCAGCGGCCCGACCTGCGGCAGCCAGACCCCGCCGCCGGCGCCCGGCCGCGGTGCCAGCACCCAGCGCACCCTCCCCCGGCCTCCGGCCGGAGGGACCCCCGCGGCCGCGCCGCCGGGCGGCAGCGCCAGGAAGCCACCCGGCCCGTGATAGCGCAACGAGCCCGGCACCCAAGGGAGTTGGGCGAGCATCTCACCGAGCACGTCCAGCGAGTACGGGGCCACCAACAGCGCGTAGCGGCCCGGCATCGCCAGCACCGGTCCGAGCGGCAGCCGCAGCGCGCCCAGGTAGACCAGCGCCCGGGCGCCGGCCGCCGCGGGCAGGCTGACCGCCGAGACCGTGGAGCCGGTGGCGGCCAGCACCGGCGCGTCCGGGCTCTGCCGCTCCCACCACCAGCGCACCATCCGGGCGTCGGTGGTGGCGGCCAGCAGCGAGGGGTCGTGGGGGTGCGCGCCGGGGACGGTGCAGTCCAGGTCGCCGCAGGAGCACCGGCCGTCGCGCAGCACGGCGCCCGGCACCACGGGCCAGCGGTGGTCGACGGCGGCCGCCAGGGCCGCGGCGAGCCGGGCGGAACGCTCCTCCGACCGGTCCTTCGGATTCTCACGCATGGCGCTCGTTCCTTTCCCTGACCGCTCGGTTCGCTCCGCCCCGCCGGCGTCCGTCGGGATCCTCCGTGCGGGCCCGCCGCGGCACGGTCCCCGGGCGGCGCGGCGCGGGGCGGGCGGCAGGGCGGGCGGCGCGGCTTCGACGTGGAGCGGGTGTGGAGCACGACATGAAAGGGCCGCGTACCGGCACAGCCCTTGGAACGAGAATCCCGTACGCGACGGATGGACGCCGCCCGGGCACGCTTGGTTCCACCGTACGAGTGAGAGAGTTCCGGCCAGCCCGGCTCACGGGCGGCACGGACATACGATCCGGACGGCCGCCCGGGCCGTCCTCCCGGTTCTGCCCGTTCGCGGCCCGCTCCATGCCTCCCGGCCCGACCGGCGCGCGTACCAACCCCGCGCGCCCCCCGACCGGGTCGCGATGGATGTGGAACAGGCCACCGCGTCGTCCTGGATCTGGACATGCCCCGAATGGCCTGTGTAGAAGTGGTGGCATTGCTGTCGATCAATGACGAGTAGTAGCGAATCGAGGCGAAACGCGCCCTAAGGCCGTGCTCGCTCCACATTGGCCGTATCTGGGGGTTTCGCATGGCACGTAGCACCGCGTCAGGAGTGACGGCATGAACGAGTCCCACCCGTCGACGGCCCTCCCGTCGACGACGACCGCCGAGCCGGGCGAACCCGGCTGCGCAGGCGGGCTCACCGTCCTCGACCTGCCGGACCTGCCCGGCCCCGTCGACGCCCTGGACGGCACCACGGACGCCCGCACGGCGCCGTCCGCCGCCGTGCAGGACCGTTTGGCCGGACGCCTGTCCGAAATCACCAGCCTGCACGAGCACACCGAGCGGCTCGCCCGCACCCGCGGCCTGGCCGCCACCCTGGACACCGTCCTCGCCTCCGGCGCCGCCCTGCTCGGCGCCCGGCGCGGCGTGCTGGTCACCAGGCGGCCCGGCGGCGGCCCCGGACAGCCGGTCGGCTTCGGCCTCGACCGCGCCAGCCTCGGCGCCCTGGAGACCGTCCCGACCGAGCAGAGCCTGCTGGCCAGGCTGCTGCGCGAACGGGACCGGCCCGCCCGGCTGCACTCCCGCGACCTCGCCGAGGACCCGGCCATCGGCGCCCGGCTGCGCGAACTCGCCGTCCACCTCGGCCTCGGCGGCGCCTACGGCCTGCCGCTCGCCACCGCCGAGGACGGCCCGCTCGCCGCCGCCCTCTGGTTCTACGACGAGCCCGCCGAACCGACCGAATGCCAGCGCGAACTGGCCCGCCACTACTGCGAGATCGCCGCCCCGCTGCTCGCCAAGCAGCTGGAGGCGGACCGGATCTCGCGCACCACCGAGGCGCTGCGCCGCGGCCTGCTGCCGGACCGCCTCCCCCAGGCCGCCGGACTGCGGCTGGCCGCCCGGCTCGTCCCCGCCGGGCTGGAGCGCTCCGCCGGCAGCGACTGGTACGACGCGATCCCGCTGCCGGACGGCACCATCGGCCTCACCGTCGGCTCCGTCTCCGGCGACGGCCCCGGCGCGGGCCCCGGCTCCGCCCCCGGCGCGGCCGCCGCGATGGGCCGGGTCCGGGCCGCGCTGCGGGCGTACGCGGTGCTGGAGGGCGAGGACCCGGTCTCCGTCCTGGGGGACCTGGAACTGCTGCTCAAGACCACCGAGCCGAGCCGCTCCGCCACCGCCGTCTACGCCTGGGTCGAGCCCGAGGAGCGCCGGATCACCCTGGCCGGCGCCGGGCACTGCCCGCCGGTCCTGGTCGGCCGGCACGGCGCCGAGTTCGTCGAGACCTCGCTCTCCGCCCCGCTCGGCATGCTGGCCTGCTGGGAGGCCCCCGGGGTCGAGTTCACCGCCGAGCGCGGCGACACCCTGCTGCTCTACACCGAGGGCCTGGCCCGCCGCTTCGGCCCGACCCTGCACGCCGGGCAGGCCAACCTGCGCCGCGCCGCCGCCGACGCCCCGCGCGACGTGCGGATCGACCCGGACCGGCTCTGCGCCCACCTGCTGGCCGTCTGCCCGGCCCCGCCGGCCGCGGGCACCGCCACCGACGACCTGATGCTGCTGGCGGCCCGCTTCGAGTGAAGGTTCGGACCCGAAAGGGGCGGGCGGCCCGGCGTCCGTACCATGGACGCACGGCCGCCCGCGCGTGTCGCGATCCGACACCTCCCCCGAGGGGCGGCGGTACCACCCCCCAAGGAGGCGTTGCACGTGACCGAGGACCGTACCCCCGCGGTGGCCGAGAACCCCGAGGCCGAGGGCGGCGAGGAGCCCGAGCAGCACAAGGGCCGCAAGAACGGTCTCTACGGCGAGATCTCCGACGAGCTGGCCGCCTCGATGAAGTCCGGCTGGGCCGACACCGAGCTGCACGGCCTCTCCCCCGTCGCCCAGGCCCCGTACGCGGCCGAGCGCCGCGCCGCGCTCTCCGCCGCCTTCCCCGGCGAGCGCCTGGTCGTCCCGGCCGGCAACCTGCGGGTCCGCTCCAACGACACCGACTACGCGTTCCGCGCCTCCAGCGAGTACGTCCACCTCACCGGTGACCAGACCGAGGACGCGGTGCTGGTCGGCGAGCCGACCGGCGAGGCCGGCCACGCGTTCGTGCTCTACCTGCTGCCCCGCTCGAACCGCGAGAACGGCGAGTTCTGGCTGGACGGCAACGGCGAGCTGTGGGTCGGCCGCCGGCACAGCCTGAGCGAGCAGGAGCAGCTGCTCGGCCTGCCCGCCCGCGACGTGCGCCAGGCCGCCGAGGAGCTGGCCGCGAAGGCCGCGGACCCCGCCGTGCCGACCCGGATCGTCCGCGGCTACGACGCCGGCCTGGAGGCCGCGCTCGCCGACGCCCTGGACGAGGACAAGGACGCCGGGCTCAAGGAGTTCCTGAGCGGCCTGCGGCTGGTCAAGGACGCGTGGGAGATCGGCGAGCTGCGCGCCGCCTGCGACGCCACCGTCAAGGGCTTCACCGACGTGGTCCGCGAGCTGGGCCAGGCCGTCGCCACCTCGGAGCGCTGGATCGAGGGCACCTTCTGGCGCCGCGCCCGGGTCGAGGGCAACGACGTCGGCTACGGCACCATCGCCGCGGCCGGCCCGCACGCCACCACCCTGCACTGGGTGCGCAACGACGGCGACGTGCGCCCCGGCGAGCTGCTGCTGCTGGACGCGGGCGTGGAGACCAGCACCCTCTACACCGCCGACGTCACCCGCAGCCTGCCGATCAACGGCCGCTTCACCGGGCTCCAGCGCCGGATCTACGACGCCGTGTACGACGCCCAGGAGGCCGGCATCGCCGCGGTGCGGCCCGGCGCCCGGTTCCGCGACTTCCACGAGGCCTCGCAGCGCGTCCTGGCCGAGCGGCTGCTCGCCTGGGGCCTGCTGGACGCCTCGGTGTACGACGTGGAGAAGGTCCTGGAGCTCGGCCTCCAGCGCCGCTGGACCCTGCACGGCACCGGCCACATGCTCGGCCTGGACGTCCACGACTGCGCCCACTCGCGCCGCGAGGAGCACGTCGACGCGCTGCTGGTCCCCGGCATGGTGCTGACCGTCGAGCCCGGCCTGTACTTCCAGCAGGACGACCTGACCGTGCCGGAGGAGTACCGCGGCATCGGCGTCCGGATCGAGGACGACATCCTGGTCACCGCCGACGGCAACGAGAACCTCTCGGCCGGCCTGCCCCGCGGCGCCGAGGACGTCGAGGCCTGGATGGCCTCGCTCGCCTGAGCCGCCGCACGACGGCCGTGACGAGGTCACGGTGAAGGGCCCGGCCTCCCGAGCAGTGGGAGGCCGGGCCCTTCGGCTTCGGTGCGGGCGTCCGTTACCGGCGGCCCCGGGGGTCGAAGGCGTGCCGGCGGGCGGCCTGGTGGCCGTTCGCCTCGGCACCCACCTGGACGTCCACGTCGAACTGCGGGGCCTGCTTCATGGTGATCCGGAAGGAGTACTCGACCGAGTCGCCCCGGCGGTTGACGTCCAGCCCGGTCGGGGCGACCGCGGTCAGACCGTTGCAGTCCTCGCGCACCTCGACCGGCTTCCAGGCGCCGCCGGCCATCACCTCCAGCGTGACGTCGTCCGGGGTCAGCCAGTTGGCGCTCGACAGGCCCACCACGGGGTGCAGGTTCGCGGTGCCCTCGGGCGCGGCGACCACGAAGCCGAACTCGGCGGGGGTCGTACCGACCTTGAGGCTCGACGCCGACACACCGGTCACCTCCGGGGCGTGGCGGTCGACGACCACGGCGTTCAGCTCGGCCTTCGCCATGTCGTGGTAGTCCGTGGAGTTCGGCACGGGGGCGTCCGCCTCGATCGTGATCCGGCCCGGACGGTTGGCCGAGGACAGCCGCATCCGGTACTCGATGGTCCGGCTCTCACCGGCGGCGAGCGTGAAGGCCCCGTCCTTCCGGTTGATCACGTAGTCCATCCCGGTGCCCGCGCTGAGGTTGTCCAGCTTCTTCCAGCCCGAGGCGTCCTTGCGCTCCAGGGTGCCCTCCGCCATCGCGATCATCGAGCAGGGCGCGCCCTCGTACAGCTGGGTCGACACCACCGGGGCCACGTTGCGGGTACCGGTGGCGTCGTTGTTCTTCCAGGTCACGGAGAAGGACACCAGGTCGTTCAGCTCGATCTGCCCGCCCTCCTTCAGGCCGCCGAAGGTGATGCCGACACCCTTTCCGCCGGGCTGGGTGCCCTTCGGGGCGGCGGGCTTGGCGGGCGCCGGCTTGGCGGAGACCGGCTTGGCCGGGGCCTTCGCGGCCGGCTTGGTCCCGGCGGGGGCCGCGGGGGCCTGTGCCGCGGGGGCGGCGGCGGGCGGAGCCGCCTCGGTGGTCGGTGCGGCCGGGGTGGTCGGCGCGGCCGGGGCGGGGGTGGTCGGGACGGCGCCCGTGCCGGGGGTGGCCGAGGAGGTGACGGCCGGGGTGGAGGCGGGAGCGGAGGCGGCGACGGACGCTCCGCCGTTCGTCGGGCCGCAGGCGGCGACACCGACGGCGGCGACGACGGCCAGCGGGATGATCTTCGCAATACGGGCGATAACGGACGCGTTCATGTGACAGTCCCCCCAAGGACACGTGGTGATGAAGGTGATGGTGATCGGATGAGCGGGCGCCTGATGTCGCGCCCCGAGGAGCCGGCCCGAGCCCCCCGGCTCCGCCGGCTCGCTCTCCCCGCCTCTCACCCTGATAGACGTCCATCCCCCCGGGGGGTTGCAGGTCGGTTCGAAGAAATTTTCCGCGGACTTCGCCCGGAACGCCGAAAGGCGCCGTGACCAGGGGGAACCCTGGTCACAGCGCCTCGACGGCCCGCGTGGGACGGCTACTTCACGACCGTCACCGGGACGATCACCTCTTTCAGGGAGGTCAGCGGCGCGGAGCCGTCGTACGGCAGCATCGCCTGGACGGACACCGGCATCGTGCCGGGCCCGTCCAGCTTGTCGAGGCTCATCCGGTACGTCACCGTCCTGGACTCTCCCGGCGCGAGCGAGAACTGGGCCTGCTGGCCCACCATGGCGTAGTCCATGCCGCCGCCCATCCCGAGCGGGATCTCCTTCCAGACGCCGGCGTCCTGGCGCTCCAGCTTGCCCTTGTTGATCATGACCATCTCGCTCGGCGGCGTCCCGGTGTACTCCTTCGTGTAGACCAGCGGTTGGAGCTTGTCGTAGGTCTTCAGGCCGGTGTTCCGGTACGTCACCGTGAAGGTCACCGGGGTGCCGTTGGTGGACACCTTCTGTCCGGCGCCGATGCCGCCGTCGACCGTGATCGCAATGTCCTTCGCGCCCTTGTCGGACGGGGTCAGGGACGGCGACTTGTGGCCGCTCACGTCCAGGCTGTTGACGATCGCCGTCAGGCCCGACTGGTAGTCGCTCTTGAGCCCGTTCGCCACCACGAAGACCTGGTCCAGACCCATCCCCCACAGCTGGGCGGTGAAGGTGTCCCCGGGCTTGCAGGTGACGTTCCACTGGGTCTTGTCGATCGTCCTGCCGGCCACGGTGGGCTTGGTCCGCACCGGGGTGCCGATCGAGGAGTAGCCGTTCTCGGGGAAGTAGGGCCGGCCCCAGATCGGGCAGTTCGGCTGGTGGCCCCAGCCGCTGTCGGCGACCAGGTCGTCCGTCGTCGGCCAGGCGCCGCCGCCGATCTCGTCCGGGCTGTTGTAGACCACGACCAGGACGCCGTACGGCTCGCACCTCGCCGCGTCCCAGCCCTGCTGCGGGTCGGTCGGAGTGCCCGGGCTCAGGACGCAGACCCGAGTGGTCGAGACCGGCACGGTCTTCCAGCCGGCCGGAACCTTGAACTTGACGCCCCGGAAGGTGTACGAACTCGCCGCACTGGTCGGCGTGTTGGAAGCCGGCGGGGCGGAGGAGGCGATGCCGTCGGCGAGCGGGACCTCCGGCTCGGCCGCGCCGGTGGAGGTGCCCGGGTCGGTGGGGGTGGCCGTCGGGCTGGGCTCGCCGGTCGGATCGGGCGTCGGGCTCGGCGCGGCGGTCAGGGTGGCGGCCGGGGGCGGGACCTGGTCCTGGGCGACCGGCTCGCCGTGGAAGGTGAGCACGCCGAGCGCCATGGCGGCGGCCAGGCCGAGCGGCACGGTGACGGCGTACACCGGGCGCAGCCGGCGGATGCGGTTCTTCGGGGGGGCGGCCGGTCGCAGGTCGGCCGCCGTGACCATGGAGGCCCGGGCCGTCATCGCCTCGCGGAGCAGCCGTTCCGTCGGTGTCTCGGCCGGCCCGTCGCCGTCGCCGCCGATGCGGCGGGGGAGCTTGTCGGTCATCGAACCTTCTCCAGGTGCTTTTCCAAGGCGTCCAGAGCGCGGCTGGCAGTGGACTTCACGGCGCCCCGGGACAGTCCCAGGGTCTCGGCAATCTGCGCCTCCGACATGTCGGACCAGTAGCGCAGCACCAGCACCTCACGCTGGCGGGGAGTCAACTCCTGCAGGGCGACGAGCACCCGGCGGTGCTCGTCGTTGAGCACCGCGTGGTCCTCGGCGGACGGGGCGTCGGCCACGTGCGGCGGCACGTACTCGCGGGCGGTCTTGCGGCGGCGAAGCATCGAGCGGGCCCCGTTGACCACCGAGGTGCGCAGGTAGCCGAGGGCGTTGTCGAGGTCGTCCAGCTCCTCGCCGTAGCGCTGGTAGAGCTGGGTGAAGGCGTCCTGCACGACGTCCTCGGCCAGGTCCTGGTGGTCGACCAGCAGGACCGCCATCCGGACCAGACCGAGCCGGTGGGCGTGGTAGAGGTCGGTCAGGGTGGGCCGGTCCTCGGCGGGCTTCCGGCCGCCGCGCAGCAGCCGGAACCCGGAACGGCGCTGCTTCGCCTCCTGCTCGGTGGCGACGGCGGCGAGCGGCTCGCCGGCCTCCTGTGCGCCGAACAGTGCGGCGACCACTCCGCGGACGGAGAAGCCGCGCCCCCCTGCCTGCACGGCGGTCGGCCCGATGGCCATGGACATTCGCGATTCCGCTTTCCCCCGGGACGGTGACGGCGGCCGCCGTTCCGTCAGGTCCACCTGATCAAGATCGTGATCGGGGGGATCATCCCAGCCGCCCTCTGCCGGGTTCCCTCCGCCCCCGTACCAAAGGACGTGTGACGGAGGTGAAGGTTGCAGTCGGGTTCGAAGAAAATTCCGAAGGGACCGGGACGGCTACACTCACCGGCATTCCGCCACCCGTGAGCAGGGGGTTCGCATGGCCGAGCAGAACGTCTCCGGCCCGGTCGGCGCCCCGGTCGCCGAAGCCGCCGTCGGGCCACGGCCGGTGGCCGTCACCATCGGCCGGCGTCCGGAGCCCGTGCACGACGTCGCGGTGTACGCCTTCCCGGGCATGGCACCGTTCGAACTCGGCGTGGTGGTCGAGGTGTTCGGGCTGGCGCGGCCCGAGCTGACCGGCCTGCTGGCGACGCCCTGGTACGGGCTGAAGGTGTGCGCCGACCGGCCCGGTACGGCGCTGGAGGCGGTGGGCGGCTTCACGCTGACCGCCCGGCACGGGCTGGACGAGCTGGCCGCGGCCGACACCGTGGTGGTCCCCGGGGTGCCGAACGCGTTCGGCGGCGTGGGGGCATCTCCCGGTCGCCCGGCCGGGGGCGTCTCCCCCGCCCTGGTCGAGGCGCTGCGCACCGCGCACGCGCGCGGCGCCCGGATCGTGTCGATCTGCTCGGGCGCCTTCGCCCTGGCCGCCGCCGGGCTGCTGGACGGCCGGGTGGCGACCACCCACTGGCGGTACGCCGAGCTGCTCCAGCAGCGCTACCCGGCGGTGCGGGTCGATCCGGACGTGCTCTACGTGGACAACGGCGACGTGCTGACCAGCGCGGGCAGCGCGGCCGGCATCGACCTCTGCCTGCACCTGGTCCGCCGGGACCACGGCGCCAAGGTGGCCAACACGGTGGCCCGGCGCTTCGTGGTGGCGCCGCACCGGGACGGCGGGCAGTCCCAGTTCATCGAGGCGGCGGTCCGCCCGGTCGAGGAGCAGGACGACGGGATCGCCCGCAGCATGCAATGGGCGCTGGACCACCTGGCCTCCCCGCTGACCATCTCGCAACTGGCCGGCGCAGCCCGGATGTCGGACCGCTCGTACCTGCGGCACTTCACCGCCCGCAACGGGACCAGCCCGATGCGCTGGGTCGTCACCCAGCGCATCGCGGCCAGTCTGGCGCTGCTGGAGTCGCCGGAGGGGTCGGTGGAGGAGATCGCCGCGGCGGTCGGCTTCGAGAGCGCCGCGACCTTCCGCCACCACTTCGGCCGGGTGATGCGCACCTCCCCGACCGCCTACCGGCGCTCCTTCGGGCGCGGGGCGGCCTGAGCCCGGCGCTCCTTCGGGCGCGGGGCGGGGTGGGCGCGGGGTGGGCGCGGGGTGGCCCGGGCGCGCGGCCTACTGCCCCGCGCGCTTCTCCTCGCGCCGGTCGGCGTTGGCGAGAACGGCGTCGTGCAGCCACTGGGCCAGGCCCGGCGCGATCTTCTCGTAGGTGTCGGTCCAGCGCGGGTCGGAGACGTACAGCCCGGCCAGGCCGCGGTGGATGGTGTACGTGCAGTCGTAGAAGTTCCGGCAGATGTGCTGCCGGTGCTCCTCGGCGAGGTCCGCGGCCACCGGGCCGTCGGCGGGCTCGCCGGCGGTGAGCGCCTCGGCCAGGCGCTCGTTGAGCCCGGTCATCTCGGCCTGGATCCGCTGCCAGTCGGCCTTGGAGTAGCCGCCGGTGCGGCGCTGCGACTCGGCCCAGGCCGTGGTGTCGCCCCAGCGCTGCTCGGCCTCCTGCTCCCAGTCCTCCTGGTAGTCCTCGCCGAAGATCTCGAACTTCTCCTCCGGGGTCAGCTGAATGCCCATTCTCCGTGCCTCCATGGCGTGTTCGACGGCTGAGGCGAGTTCCTGGAGGTGACTGATCCGGTCGGTGAGCAGCCGGTGCTGCCGCCGGAGGTGTTCGGTCGGGCTGACCGAGTCGTCGTCCAGGATCGCCGCGATCTCCTCCAGGGGGAACCCGAGTTCTCGGTAGAAGAGGATCTGCTGCAGCCGGTCGAGGTCGGCGTCCGTGTACCGGCGGTAGCCCGACCGGGTACGGCCGGCCGGGGACAGCAGACCGATCCCGTCGTAGTGGTGCAGGGTGCGGACGGTCACCTTGGCGATCTTCGCCACGGCGCCGACCGAGTAGCCCTCACTGGTCATCGGAGTTCCTCCCTGGTGCTGACCACCACCCTCGGCTCTCACGTCGCGTGAGGGTCAAGCGGTGAACGGGGACGGGCCCTCCCGCGTCAGACCCCGGCGCCGGCCGGCACCCGCACGCGCCGTCGCCCGCCCCGGTGGCCGACGGCACCGCCCTCGCCGTCGCCCGGCGCACCGGACCGCGGCCGGCGGGACCGCTGCGCGGGCCAGAACAGCACGTACGCGGCGGAGACCACCACGAAGGCGAGCCGGACGAAGCCGCGGGCCGCGTCCGACGGGAGGAACAGCGTGCCGCCGTACAGCGCGACCAGCGCGATCCAGCTCCACCACGGGACGAGCCGCTTCTGCCCCACCGCGTCCCAGAGCAGGGTGCCGAGCAGGATCGAGGCCGTGTAGTAGGTGTAGACGCTCGGGTCGAGCAGGACGCGGGCGTCCGCGCCCAGCAGCACCACGGCCGGCCAGCGGCCGCGCCAAACGGCGACGCAGCCGAGCCCGATGCCGAGCGCGAACTGGGTCGGCCGGTCCCACCAGGGGGTGGACGGGTCGGTGACCCCGAACCAGCGCAGCGCGGAGGCGGGCTGGTTCGGGATGGTGAACTTGGCGGCCGCCATGGTGTCCAGGTTGCCCAGGTAGAACGGCAGCCAGGCGATCGCCACCAGGGCGCAGAACCAGAGCGCGGTGCGCAGCCAGGCGGGCCGGGGCAGCGCCAGGATCAGCGGGGCGAAGGCGATCGCCCAGGGCTTGGAGTCCACCGCCAGCGCCAGGAGCACCGCGACCTGGACGGGTTTGCCGCGGGCCAGGGCGTGCGCGGCGAGGGTGGTGAAGAACAGCGCGAGGACGTCGTCCAGGTGCGCGAAGCGGACCGAGACCTCGACCCACATCGGGATGAACGCCAGCCCGGCGATCAGCAGCCGCTGCTGGAGCCGCCGGTGGTTGATCCCGGTGCCGAGGTAGTACAGGGCGGCGGTGCGGCCGACCACGACCAGCATCACCAGGCCCAGCCCGGCGCTCACCGCCTCGGCGATCAGCTCGCCGGTGTGCGGTGCGAACGGGGCGGTGAGCCTGGCCGCGGCCAGGCTCACCGGGCCGATCTGGAGCTCCGGGTGGCGGGCGTAGAGCGACAGGCCGCCGTCGGGCTGATCGCTGAAGAGCAGTTGCTCGCCCTGGCGCAGGTAGTGCCAGGAGAAGCCGCCGCTGGGCTCCACCAGGAGGAACCAGAGCACCGTCCAGGCGGCCAGCAGGACGTGGTGCCTGCGCAGCGGCAACCCGGCGATCCGCCCGGTCGCCGCCTCGTAGTCGGTGGTGGCCCGTGCCGTGCGTGCTGTCCGCACCTGTCCTCTCCCCGCCGTTCCGCCCCCCTCCGGCCGGACATCCTATGTGACGGAGGAGAACCGTCCGCGCCGCCCGCGGATCCGTCCGACGGGACGGTGCGGGCGGCGCGGGGGGCTGCGGGGACGCGCCCGGAACGGCGGGAGTGAGCGTGCCCGGGAACGCCGGGAGGGCCGGGCCGGGAGGGGACACCGCCCGGGAACGCCGGGAGGGCCGGGCCGGCATCAGCCGCGGCCCGGCCCTCCCGGGCGTCGGTGCGTTCCGGGTCAGCCCTGCTGGGCGGACTTGCGGCGGCGCAGCACCACGAGGGTGCCGACACCGGCCGCCAGGACGGCGCCGCCGGCGGCCGCGATGGCGGTGGTGTTGTCACCGCCACCGGTCTGGGCCAGGGCCTTGTCGCTGCCGTCCGCGGCGGCCTTGGCCTTGTCGACGGCGGCCGGGGTCAGCGGCGGCGGGGTGATGACCGGGGGCACGACCGGGAAGTCGATCGGGCCCGCGGTGTCGCCGCTGCTCTCGGCCGGGGCCGGGGCCGTGGCCGAGCCGGAGGGCTCGCCGGTGGCCGGGGTGGTCGGCTTCTCGGTGGGCTTCTCGGTCGGCTTGCCGGTGGGCGTCTCGGTGGGCTTCTCGGTGGGCTTCTCCGTCGGCGTGGCGGTCGCGGTGGCCGACGAGGAGCTGCTCGCGGTCGGGCTGGGCTTGCCCGTCTGGGTCGGGGTGGGGCTGGGCTTGCCGGTCTGCGACGCGGTGGGCGTCGGGGACGGCTTGCCGCCGCCGTGCGCCTTGATGACGAAGCCCACGCCGCCTTCGCAGCTGAGGTGGCCGTTGTCGACCGGCTGGTGGCTGGAGTCGTCGAGCTCGGCGGCGAAGACGACCGGGACGACGCCGGCCCGGCCGAGCGGGGCACCGTCGGTGAAGGACGCCCGGACCTTGATCGGGACGTTCTTGCCGCGGTTCACCCCGAGCAGGTCGTCGGCGACCGGGTTGCCGGCCCCGTCGAGGGTGCCGAGCATCATCAGGACGGAGTCGTTCTTCTCCCCGCTCTGGTCGGGGGCGACCACGGCGGTCTGCCACTCGCCCCCGGGGAGCCGGTACTGGACCTTGAGGTCCTTCGCCTGGAGCGAGCCCGCCTTGTTCTTGAACTTGAGCAGCGGGATGAAGACGAAGTCGTGCTTCGTCCTGTTGTCGACCTTGAAGGTGAACTCGCGGGCGTCACCGCCGGCGATGAAGGTGCCGGGCACGCCGTTCAGCGAGAGGTCGAGGCTCGCGTGCGACGCCTTGTCGGCCTGCTGCGCGGCGGCGGACGGGGTGCCGGTGGCACCGACGGCCATGGCGCCCTGGGCGCCGGCCAGGACGAGCGAGGACGCGAGCGCGACGGCTCCGGCAAGGGCAAGACTGCGACGTATGGACAAGGAGACCTCACGGAAGTGTCCGGGCGAGGCCCGGGGCGCGAGGGGGCGGCCGCAGACGCCACGTACCCCCCGCGAAGCTGAAAGTCCGACGGAGAGTACCGAACGACCGGACCGGTCCGGAAGGCGGGTGGCACGCTGCGAATCGAACCCGGGGGCGGAGTGCCCGAATCATCCAACTCTGGCCACTCGTAAGGCTTTTGCGCCTTGCCTCGGGTCGACCGCCGGGGCGCCGCGTGACGGGTACACGCCCGAAGGGCGATAACGCACGGCCCCCGGCCCGGGGTTCAGTCCGCGAAGAACGACTTCGCCGCGATCACCGCCCGCTCGTCGTCCAGCACCTCGCCCGGGCAGCTGCCGTTGCCGAGCAGCACCCCGCCCCAGCGCATCCCCATGTACTCGGCGGTCAGCCGGAGGGTGCCGATCAGCGGCTCGGCCTTGTCGTCCCCGGTGGCGAGCGCGGTGACGCCCCAGAGCGTGCCGCCGCCCAGCCGGGCCTTGAGGTTCACCCCGGGCACCCGCATCCAGGCCGACCAGTGGTCGAGGTAGAGCTTGGCGCTGGTCGGCAGCGAGTACCAGTACAGCGGCGCGACGAAGACCAGGTCGGTGGCGGCCAGGGTGGCGTCCAGCAGCGTCCGCTCGTGGCCCGCCGGCTCCGGGTAGCTGCCGTCGCCGGTGTGCCGCAGGTCCCGGAAGGGCGGCAGCGGGTGCTCGTCGAGGCGCAGCCAACGCTGCTCGGCACCGGCCGGCAGGCTCGACCCTGCGGCCAGCCGGGCGAGCCGGGCCGAGTTGCCGTCGGCGCGCGCGCTGGCGTCGAGGAACAGGAAACGGCGCGGCGCCTCGGCGCCGGACGGCTGATCGGCCATCAGGACTCCTCCGTCGTGCGTACGGTGCGGACGCACGAGTGAGCAGCCCCCGAACGCCGGTTTATTCCGCGCCCATGCCAAACCGCGGGCGCGGGACACCGGGCGCGGAGCACCGGGCGCGGGCCGGGGCCAGGGGGGCGGCCCGGCCGACGGTCAGTCGGGCAGTCCGGCCCGGCGGCGGGCGACGGCCGCGACGGCCGCCCAGTCCTTGTCCCCGTCGCCGTGGGCCAGCGCGTCCAGGAAGGCGTCCCGCAGGATGCTGCCGAACGGCAGCGGAACGTTGCGCGCGGCCCCCGCCTCCAGCGCGAGGCCGACGTCCTTGAGTCCGAGCGGCAGCCGGAACCCCGCCGGCTCGTAGCGGCGCTCGGCCACCATCGAGCCGTAGCCGCTGTGGATCGGCCCGGGGAAGAGCGTCCCGCTGAGCATCTCCACCAGGTCGGTCGGCCGGACGCCGTGCGCCTCGGCCAGACTGCACGCCTCGGCCATCGACTCGATCGCGCAGGCGATCAGGAAGTTGGCGCTGATCTTGGCCGTGTTGGCCTGCCGGGGGCTCTCACCGAAGTGCCAGGTGCGCTCGCCCATCGCGGCGAACAGCGGCTCGGCCCGTTCCAGCAGTTCGGGCGCGCCCGCGACCAGGATGTTCAGCCGCCCCTCCGCCGCGACCGGCGGACGGCCGAGGACGGGCGCGGCGACGTAGCCGATGCCGTGTTCGGCGTACCGCTCCTCGGCCCGCTCGGCGAGAGCGAGCGAGACGGTGGCCATGTTGACGTGCAGGGTCGCCGCGGCACCGGCCAGCAGCGCGGGGTCGAGCAGCCGCTCGACCGCCGTGTCGTTGGCGAGCATGGAGACCACCGTGTCGGCGGCGAACACCTCGGCGAGCGAGTCGGCCGCCTCCGCGCCCTCGGCCACCATCGCGGCCACCGGCCCGGGCGAGCGGTTCCAGACCCGTACGGTGTGGCCGGCCCGCAGCAGGCTGCCGGCCATGCCGCGCCCCATCGAACCCAGCCCCACGAAGCCGATCGTCCGCCCGGTCATCCCCGCACTCCCGTCGCCGCACCTGCTCGTGCACGACCGACTGTACGTCAGAACGCCCGCGGGCCGACCGGTGAACCGGGCGGCGCACCCGCGGCCGGGCAGCGGCTCACGCGCAGGCGCGGGCCGGCATCCGGGTGCGGTCGTCGGCCGCCCCGCGCTCCAGTTCGGCGACCACCCGGCCGCGCAGCAGCTCGTACTGGGCCTGGAGCCGGCCGGGGCGGGCCGGCCGGGCCACCGGGCGGCCGGGGCCGACCAGTTCGTCCGGCCCGAACTGCTCACGGGTGAGGTCGATCTCGAAGCCGGTGGCGAAACGGTTCCACCAGTGGAGGTCCGTCCGCACCCCGTCGACGTACACCTCGCCCATCATGAGCTCGCCGCCGAGCAGGTCGTGCACCACCATCGCCGTCACCCCGCACTGGCCGCGGGCGGGATTGTCGGGACGCCAGTGGGCCAGATCCTCGGGCGCACAGGTGTCGACACCCCAGGAGGAGCGGATCGCACGTTCGATGTCGTTGAGGGTCCACGCCGTCATACCGGGAAGCCTGCCACGCGCCACTGACAGTGGCACCGGCTTTTCGAAGGGTCATCCCGTGTTCTGCGGCGACCCTCCCGGTGTTCACCCGAACGAGGCCATGAAGCGGCCGCCGGCCCTCCCCTCGCGCGGGGCGGTCCGGCGGCCGGGCTCACGTCACTTCGCCAGCTCGGCGACGCCGGCCTGCGCGAACTGCTCGTCCAGGTCGCCGCTGGGCGCACCCGCGACGCCGACGGCCGCGATCGGAGCGCCCTTCGACTGGATCGGGGCCCCGCCGGCCAGGAACAGGGTGCCCGGGATGTCCTTCAGGTTCGGGGCCTGGGCCAGCCGCTTGGCCAGCTCCGAGGTCGGGGCGTTCCAGGACACCGCGGTGAAGGCCTTGCGCTCGGCCGAGACCGGGGCCTGCGGGCCGGCGCCGTCGCCCTTCAGCAGCACCCGGGTGACACCGTCGCGGTCGACGACCGCGACCGACACGTGCTGGCCGGCCTTGGTGGCCGCGTCCAGGGCGGCCTGGGCGGCGCGGGTGGCGGCGTCGATGGTCAGGCCGCTGCTCGCGGCCAGGTTCTTGTTCTGGGTGTCGGCCTTCGCCGCCGCCGGGACGGCCGGGGTGTCGGTGGACTCGGCGCTGGCCGAGACGGCGCCCACGGTGGCGGCGGCGAGCGCGGCGGCGGCGACGGTGCCGGTCAGCACCCGGGTGCGCACGGAGGTCTTCTTCATGGTCCAGCTCCTCAGCGGATCTGCGGGGTGGGATGTGGCGGGGTGGGGTGTGGCGGGGTGGGGCGGGGGTTCGGGGCCGCCGGGCCGTTGGGGGGATCGCCCGGCGGCGTGCTTCGATCCTCCGCCCGGGGAAGGCGCCGCCACATCGACGGTCCGGCGCGGACGTCCGGGCATGATGGTGGACGCCGGGGTCAACCGATCGGCTGATGCGGCCCCGGGCCGGACGGGTCACCATCGAGGGATCGACGCAGGTCGGTGCGAGGCCGGGCCGCGACGGTACGGGCCGGTGCAGGCCGGTCCGGGTCGGCGCCGACCGCGCCCGCACCACCCGTTCAGCCAGGAGCCACCCGTGCAGCAGCCCCGCCCGACCGCCGGCCGCGGCGCTGCGGACCGCACCGGCGCCGACCACCGCGCCGCCCTCGGCACCGGCGACACCCTCGACACCCGTGACACCGGCGACACCCGCGACACCGCTGACCCGGACGCGGGCCGGTTGGCACTGCTGCTGGACTCCGCCTTCCTGCTGCTGCTCGCCGCCTCGCTCAACCGCTACCTCACCCACCACTCCGGCACCGCGCAGGCGCCCTGGGTGATCGGGCTGAGCGCGGCCCTCGCGGTCGCCCGGCCGGCCGGGTCCTGGCTCGACCACCGCCGTCCGCCCGCCCCGGGCCGGCCCCGCCGGTGGCCGCTGGCCCTGGTGGTGGCCCTCTGGGTGGTGCTGGTGCTGCTCGCACCGAGCTTCGCCTGGTGCGCCGTCCCGCTGATCTACAGCGTGCTGCGGGTGCTGCCGGCGAGGGCGGCCATCCCGCTGGTCGGGGCGCTGACCCTGCTGGTGGTGATCGCCGAGATCCGGCTGCCCGGCGGCGCCGACGCCACCCTGGTCCTGCTGCCGCCCGCGGTGGCCGGGCTCGCCACCGGCGTCTTCCTCGTCATGGCCCGGCAGGCCGCCCGGCAGCGCGCGCTGATCGCCGATCTGGTCCGCACCCGGCGCGAACTCGCCGCCACCGAGCGGCGGGAGGGCACCCTGGCCGAGCGCGAGCGGCTGGCGATGGAGATCCACGACACCCTGGCGCAGGGCCTGTCCAGTCAGCAGATGCTGCTCCAGGCCGCCGAGCGCACCTGGGACACCCACCCGGCGACCGCCCGCACCCACGTCCGCACCGCCGCCGAGGTGGCGGCCCGGAACCTGGCCGAGGCCCGCCGCTTCGTCCACGACCTCGCCCCGGTGGAGCTGTCCGACGGCCGCACCCTCGACCGGGCGCTGCGGTCGCTGGCCGAGCGGGAGTCCGCCGAGAGCGGGCTGCCGGTCCGCTTCCACCTGGACGGCACGCCGGTGCCGCTGCCCACGGCCGCGCAGTCCGCGCTGCTGCGGATCGCCCAGGGCGCACTGGCCAACGTCCGCGAGCACGCCGGGGCTTCGGCCGCCGCGATCACGCTGTCCTTCCTCGGCGACCAGGCCGTGCTGGACATCGCGGACGACGGACAGGGCTTCGACCCGGACGCGGCCGGCCCCGGGGGCGGGCGCGGGTACGGCCTGCCGGCGATGCGGGCCCGGCTCCGGCAGCTGGGTGGCAGGCTGACCGTGGAGAGCACGCCCGGTGAGGGCACCGTCGTCTCCGCCGCGATCCCCCTGACGCAGCGATGAGTCCGGAGCACCCGTGCACCCGGCGCGGCCATGACCTTGGAGCAGAGATGAGCACGACTCCCGTCCGGACGACCCCGGTCCGCCTGCTGGTCTGCGACGACCACGCCGTGGTGCGGGCCGGGCTGCTGGCGTTGCTGGCGAGCGCCGGCGACATCGAGGTGGTCGGCGAGGCGAGCACCGGGGAGGAGGCCGTCGCGCTGGCCGCCCGGCTGGCGCCGCAGGTCGTGCTGATGGACCTCCAACTCGGCGACGGCATCGACGGGGTGGAGGCCACCCGGCGGATCACCGCCGCCCCGGGCGGACCGCACGTCCTGGTGCTCACCACCTACGACACGGACGCCGACATCACCCGGGCCATCGCCGCCGGCGCCACCGGCTACCTGCTGAAGGCCGAACGGCCGGAGGAGCTGTTCTCCGCCGTGCACGCGGCCGCGCAGGGCCGCACGGTGCTCTCGCCGCCGGTCGCCTCCAGGGTGATGGCGCAGATGCGGGCGCCCTCACCGCAGCTCACCGAACGCGAGCAGGACATCCTCGAACAGCTGGCGCAGGGGCTGGGCAACCGGGAGATCGCCCGGGCGCTGTTCATCAGCGAGGCCACGGTGAAGACGCACCTCGGCCGGATCTACGACAAGTTGGGCGTGGACACCCGGGCGGGCGCGGTGGCGGTGGCGAAGGAGCGCCGGCTGCTGCGCTGAGGCCGGACTCGCTCCCCGCTCCCCGCTCCCCGCTCCCCGTTCTCCGTTCTCCCGGCTGCGCTGGGCGCCCGCCCGGTGTCACTGCGTGCTGCCATGATGCTCGGAATGTCGGATTCCGAGCCGGTGCCCGCCCGTGAGCTCCACCGGCCCGGTGCGGGCGGCTCGGGCGCCGGCCGTCCCGGATCGGCCACAACTCCCTGGTCCGAGGCCTTTTCGGGTCCCGCCGAGGGCCTCGCCACAATGTGGATGTTTCGTGGATTTCGCTATTGACAAACCAACCACGCGGTTTGTTAGTTTGAGATCAACGACGTCCCCGGGGGGTGGGGGCTCGCCGGGGCCTGTGCGGACCGCTCTCGCCGGAGGGTGTGGCCAGGGGGGGAACGGCGGGTTTGCCCGGGGTGTCGGGGGGAGCGGCAGCGCCGAAGCCGCGCGACGAGGCGGCGTGGAGCGGGTCCGGGGGGACTCGCTCCACGCCTCCCCCGGTCCCCTTCCACCGGCTCCTCCGGCCTCCCCGGCGCGTCCCGGCGTCTACGCCAGGGCGCTCCAGTACGGACAGCGGACGTACGGCAGCGGCGGCGCGCAGTGGTCGACGCTCCCGGACAGCACCGGGCCCCGCTCCGAGCGGGCCACTCCCGGCGAACTCGCGGTCAGCCCGGCCTCGCCCGACTCGCCGAAGCGCAGTGCCAGCCGGTAGCCGTCCGGGGTGGTCGCGGCGACGCCCGGGCGATCCTGGCCGGCGTTCAGCGAGGTGATCGTCCAGCCGCGCCGCCGCCAGTGCCGCTCCACCACGTCCGCCAGCACCGCCCGCCGGGGCAGCGAGACGACGGTGAGGAGGTCCCGACCCCGGGTGACGTACCAGAGCAGTTCCGACTCGCGCCCCGGCAGCGGCAGCCGCGCGCCCGCCCGTGCGGGCGCCCCCTGCCAGACCGGCGCCGGACGGACGGCGTCCAGGGTGTCCTGGAGCAGCGTCTCGCAGTGCTCGGCGGCGTCGAGTTGATCGACCGTCACCCCCGGCTCCGACCCCGGCCCGGACCCCGGCCGACGGACCGGCGCGACCCTCGCGCCCCCGGGGCCGCCGCCCGGACATCCGACGTTCAGCTCGGCACCACCTGACTGCACAGGGCCCTCCGTACTCCTCCCGGTGTTCAACCCGGGCAGGCATTCCGTCACTGCTTGGACGGCGGGCGGGTACGGGCAGTTCCCCTCCCGGCTCCATCCCTCACCGTTCCCACACCCTCAAAGTGCACTGCACGGTGCAGTTGAATCACTGATCTGCACCGTGTAGTTTACTTCTTGTGCCGAGCCGCCGGGCCGAAACCGCCGTCCGTCCGCTTGCCGCACGTCTTCTGACCCACCGTCCGCCCCCCTGTCGAGAGGACCCGCCATGCCCGTCATCACCGTCGGCACCGCCCGCATCCCCTACCGCGTCGTCGGCGACGGCCCCGACACCCTCGTCCTGGTGCACGGCACCGGCCCCGGCTCGGCCATGTGGGACGGCCTGCTGGACGCCTTCACCGACCGCTGCACCGTGCTGCTGCCCGACCTCTCCGGCAGCGAGGCCGCCGACGACGACGGCACGCCGCTCACCCTGGAGGCGCTGGCCGCCCAGGTCGCCGCCGTGATCGAGGACGCCGGACGCGGCCCCGCCGACGTCCTCGGCTTCTCGCTCGGCGCCGTCGTCGCCACCGCGACCGCCGCCCTGCACCCCGAGCGGGTCCGCCGGCTGATCGCCGCCGCCGGGTGGATCAGCGCGGAACAGGACGAGTACCTGCGGCTCTCCATGGCCACCTGGCTCTCGCTCGCCGACCACCCCGCCGCGTTCGGCGGCTACGCCACCCTCACCGCCTTCAGCCGCGGCTTCCTCGACCGGATCGGGCGCGCCGCCGTCCAGGCCAACACCGCCTACATGCAGCCGACTCCGGGCACCCTGCGGCACATCGCCCTCAACCTCGGACTGGACCTCGGCCCGCTGCTCCCGCGCGTCCAGGCGCCCGCCCTGGTGATCGGCTGCACCCAGGACGCCACCGTCCCGGTGGAGAACGCCCGCCGGCTGCACGCCGCCCTGCCCGGCAGCGCCTACGCCGAGTTCGACACCGGCCACATCGTGCTCGCCGAGGAGACCGAGGCGTTCACCGGCACCGTCCGGGACTTCCTCACGGCCGCGTGACCGACCGCCGCGCGACCGGCCGTCGCACAACCGACCGCCGCGCGACCGGCCGCCGCGCAACCGACCGCCGGGAGGGAGCGGGCGGCGGCGTACGGGGGGTCCGGCCGGCGGGCGCGCACGGCCCGGGCGACCGGCGCGCGGAGCACACCATTGCCCGAGAGGCAAGCCCTGCTCCAGAAAGGCCGATTACCGCGCATGGTGATCCTAATCAAATTGACTGAACGTCAACTTCAAAGGTGAGACTGCCTTGTCAGCAACATCCGCAAGGAGACCACCATGCGCATACTCTTCACCGGCCCCACCGCGGCCGGTCACCTCTACCCGATGGTGCCCACCGCCCAGGCGCTGCGCGCCGTCGGGCACGAGGTCCTGTTCGCCGTCGGACAGCCGGTCGAGCTGATCCGCTCCGCGGGCTTCCCCATCGTCCAGATCGGCGACGGCCGGGGCCTGCGGGAGATCATCGAGGAGGCTCTCGGCGGCAAGGTCGAGTACGTCAACCAGAACAGGACCCAGGACGAGATCCTCGACATGGCGGCCGCGATGTTCGCGCGAGCCTCCCGTCCCGACGTGGACGGTCTGCTGGCGGCCGCCACCGACTGGGGCGCCGACCTGATCGTCCACGACTCCTTCGCGGCCGCCGCCCCGCTGGTCGCCGCCCAGCTCAAGATCCCGTCGGTGGTGCAGAACTTCGGTGCCAGCCCCGGCGGTCCCATGACCGAGCTGGTGGCCTCGCACGTGTCCGACCTGTACGAGGAGCGCGGCCTGACCGGCCCGGGCATCGCCGCGGTGCTCAACGTCGGCCCGCTCGGCGGCGACCCGGACGGCCTGCCGATGCGCTACGTCCCGTACAACGGCGGCGGCATCGTCCCGGCCGAGTTCCTCCGCAAGGCCGACCGCCCGCGGGCGGTCGTCACCCTGGGTACCGTGCTCGCCGAACTCGACGGCGTCCGCGCGGTGGTCCGCCTGGTCGAGGCGGCGGCCGAGGTCGACGCCGACTTCCTGCTCGCGGTCGGCAGCGCCGACCTCGCCCCGCTCGGCACCCTGCCCGCCAACGTCCGCGGCCTGCCCTGGGTCCCGCTCAACGAACTGCTCGGCCGCGCCGACGCGCTGATCCACCACGGCGGCTCGGGCACCATGCTGACCGCCCTCCAGGCGGGCCTGCCCCAGCTGCTGCTCCCCCAGGGCGCGGACCACTTCCTCAACGCCGACGCCATCACCGCCACCGGCGCCGCCCTGAGCTCCACCTCCGACGCCGTCGACACCCCGCTGCTCACCCGCATCCTCACCGACGCCGCGCTGCGCGACGCCGCCCACCGCCTGCAGGCCGACAACGCCGCCCTGCCCACCCCGGCCACCCTGGTCCCCAGCCTGGAGGGCCTCGCCGCCCGCCGCTGATCCACTGATCCACTGCCGGCTCCGGCCCACCCGGACGCCGCACGACAGCCGCGGGCCGACCGGCCTGCGGCCGTCTGCGGCCGTCTGTCGGTCGGCGTCGGCGGGCGTCCGTCGGCGGGCGTCCGTCGGCGGGACCGGGTCGCGCCGGGGCTCGACGCCCACCCGCGCCGGCCGGCTCCGCCCACCGGTTACCAGCTGGAGGCGCCCCGGAACCAGATCGATCCCGGCCACTTCGACGCTCTGCCGCCCCGCGAACACCGCACGCCGCACGCCGCACTCCGCACCGGGTCGGCGCGGCGGCCGGGGGCGGGACGGGTTCGGGCCCGTCAGTCGCCCCGGAGCAGGGCGCGCAGCCCGGCGGTGTCGACGACGTCGGCCCGGGAGGGGAGGACCCGGCGGAGCAGGACCTGGTGGACCTCCGGATCCGGGTCGGCGACGCCGTCGGACAGGACGAGGAGCCGGTAGTCGCGGTCGGCCGCGTCGAGGACGGTGGACAGGACGGCGCCGCCGGTACCGAGGCCGCAGACGACCAGCGTGGTGATGCCGCGCTCGCGCAGCCGCCGGTCGAGGTCAGTGGTGGACAGGGCCCCGTAGCGGGTCTTGCGCACGAGGATGTCGCCGTCCCCGGGCGCCAGGTGCTCGTGGACGGCGGCGGCGGGGTCCTCGTGGTGCATGGCGCGGTGCCGGGCCAGCGGGGCGAAGGTGGTGTTGGCGGCCGGGACGGCGTCCCAGTCGGCCTCGGTGAAGCCGACGCGTACGTGGGCGATGGTGCCGCCCTCGGCGCGGACGTCGGCGATCGCCCCGGCCACCCGGCCGAGCAGGGCCTCGCGGTCCCCGTCCCCGGGCAGCGCGGCCAGGATCGCGGGCTGGCAGTCCAGGACGAGGAGGGCGGTGTGCGCGGGGTCGAGTGCCCGGTCGGTGCTCATGCGGGTGTCCTCCGTACGGATGGTGCGGCCGGCGGGGTGCCCGGTACGGCGTCCGGCCGCGTCCGGTCGGGTCGGGGAAGCAGGAAGGGGGTGGCGAGGATGAGCAGTCCCGCGACCGTGAGGGCGGTGCGCGGGCCGGTGGCGTCGGCGAGCAGTCCGCCGAGCGCGGTGCAGACGGCGATGGACGCCTGCTGGCCGATCGACCAGGCCGACAGGGTGCGGGCGACGAGGTGCTTGGGCGTGCGTTCGAGCCGGTAGGTGGCGAGCACCGGGTTGAACAGGCTCATGTTGATGATGATCGCCAGCTCGACGGCCATCACGGTGACGAGCCCGATCACGCCGGGGCGGACGAAGGCCAGGCCGATCAGCCAGACGGCCCGCAGGGTGCCGACGACCCGGAAGACCCGGTCCCGCCCGTGGCGCTCCACGACCCGCCGGGCCAGCCGGGAGCCGATCAGCCCGCCGAGGCAGGGGGCGGCGAAGGCGAGGCCGTACTCCCAAGGGGCGAAGTGGAGTTGGCGCAGGAGGAGGACGGCGAGCACCGGCTCGGTGGCCATGATCAGACCGGCGACGAGCATGTTGTTGAGGTAGAGCGCCCGCAGACCGGGGTCGCCCAGGATGTGTCGCCAGCCGTCGAGCACCGCGCCGGCCCGGAGCGGCTTCCCGCCGGCCCGGACGGGCGGCTCCTCCCGGTCGCGGATCGCGGTGATGCCCAGCGCGGAGAGCAGGTAGCTGAGCGCGTCGGCCACCACGGTGGTGACCGGCCCGAACCAGCCGATCGCCGCCCCGCCGAGCGGCGGCCCGATCGCGATGGAACTCCAATTCGTCGACTCGAAGCGTGCGTTGGCCACGAGCAGGTCCTCCGGCCGGACGAGCGCCTTGAGGTAGGCCCCACTGGCCGCGCCGAACGCGATCTTGGCCGCGGCGATCACGATCGAGACCACGAGCAACTGGACGAAGCCGAGCCACCCGAAGGCGTAGGCCACCGGGATCGTCGCCATGGCCGCGAACCGGATCAGGTCCGTCGCGATCATGACCGGCCGCTTGCGCCGGAACTCCACCCACGGCGCGAGCGGCACCGCGACCAGCGCACCCACCGCGGGCCCCACCGCGGACAGCGCGGACACCTCGGCGGGCCCGGCGTGCAGCACCAGGACGGCGATCAGCGGCAGTGCCCCGAACCCCAGTCCGGACCCGTACGCGCTCGCCGCGTACGCCGCCCACAGCCATCCGAACCGCCGGCCCAGCCGTTTCCCGCCCGTCATGCGCGGTGCGCTCCCCTCGACGTCCCGACCCCGGCCGAACAAACCGGGGTTGACCGGTGAGAGCCAATCGGTCGCCACTGCGGCAGGTCAAACAACCGATTCACCCACTCCGCACAACCCCCGGTTGTTCCCTAAGGTGGGTTGCGTGGACCTCGAAGCAGTGCGCACCTTCGCCGCCATCGCGGAGGCCGGCCAGTTCCAGAAGGCCGCCGTCGACCTGTCCGTCACCCAGCAGGCCGTCTCCAAGCGCGTCGCCGCACTGGAGCGCGACCTCGGCGTGCGGCTGTTCACCCGCACCCCGCGCGGCGCCGAACCGACCATCGACGGGCAGGCGTTCCTGCCTCACGCCCGCGAGCTGCTGCGGGTCGCCGAGCGGGCGGTCGCGTCCGTGCGCGCCGGCCGCCGCCCGCTGCGGGTCGACGTGATCAACTCACGCGGCGCGGTCTCGGGCCTGATGCGCGGCTTCCACCGCAGCCACCCCGACATCGACCTCGACGTGCTGATGCTGTTCGACATCGACACCGCCGTCGCCGCCATCCGCTCCGGCACGATCGACGCGTCCTTCCGCGCCGTCGCCGCGCCCGGCAGGCCCCTGCCCGAGGACATCGAGTCCGTCCGGGTGCTCGACGAACCGCTCCAACTCCTCACCGGCCCCGACCACGCCCTCGCGGACGCCGGGTCCGTGACCGTCGCCGAACTGGTCGGCCACCGGATCTGGATGCCCGGCATCGCCCCCGGCACCGAGTGGGGCGCCTACTACGCCGACCTGGTCGCCGAGTTCGGCCTCACCATCGAGGCCACCGGCCCCAACTTCGGCTCCGACGTGCTCCTCGACACCATCGCCGACACCCCGGCCCTGGCCACCTTCATGAGCGAGCGGACCCGTCTCGTCTGGCCCGCCGGCCACGGCCTGCGCCGCATCCCGGTGACCGACCCGACGCCCGTCTACCCCCACTCCCTCCTCTGGCACCGCGACAACCCCCACCCGGCGCTGCCCACGCTCCGCGCCCACCTCGCGGCCGCCCCCGCGGACCCCGCCGCCCCGGACACCTGGACCCCCGCCTGGGCCCTCCCCCACTGACCTCCCCGAACCACCCCGGCCCGAACCGGCCCGAACCGGCCGGTCCGGACAACGCGGAAGGGACGGAGCCGGACCGACCGAAACAGCGGCCGCGGCGGGGGCCGTGCTCCGCCCCGCCCGGGATCCCCGCCGGCGGCCACCCGTGAGGGGGACGTGGCCGGAGGGCGCGATGCACCGCCGTCGGGCGTAATGGAAGGACCCGCCCCGGCGGACTGCACCGGGGTGCCGGGGTCGATCGAGCCGGTGTCGAGTGCCCGCGCGGGAGCAGAACGGCGGCGCGAGCGGGGCGGCGGCGGGCAGGGATGAGCGGTGAACAGCGATGAGCGATGAGCGGTGAGCAGCGGTCCGGCGCGGCGCGACCGGACCGGCCGGAGGGGCACGGCGAACGCCTGCTGGGCACGCTGCTCGATCAGACCCATGAGCTGCCGCCCCAGCTGATCGCCCCGCTGGTCGCCGCCGCGGTGCGCGGGCTCGGCGGCCGCGACCCGGCGCTCCTGCTGCAGGACTACGGCCAGCTGGTGCTGGCGCCGTTGCCGGGGCGGGGGTTGGCCGCCGGGGAGCCGGTGCCGATCGACGGCTCCCCCGCGGGCGCGGCCTTCCTGCGCGGTGTCGCCGTCGAGGAGCCGCGGCCCGACGGGGTGCGGCTGTACCTGCCGTTGCTGGACGGCGGCGACGAGGTGGGGGTTCTGGCCCTCACCCTGGACGCGGTCGACGAGGGCGACCGGCCGCTGCTGCGGCGCCTCGCCGCCCTGGTCGCCGATCTGCTGGTCACCAAGAGCGGCTACACCGACCGGATCTTCCAGGCCCGGCGCCTCGAACCGATGAGCGTGGCCGCGGAGATCCAGTGGTCGCTGCTGCCACCGCTGTCGCTGTCCGTTCCGCAGGTCGCCGTGGCCGGGATCCTCGAACCGGCCTACCAGGTGGCCGGGGACAGCTTCGACTACGCGCTCAACGACGGCCTCCTGCACGTCGCCACGATCGACGCGATGGGCCACGGGCTGGACGCCGCGACCATGGCGACCGTGGCCATCGGCGCGTACCGGCACGCCAGGCGCGCCGACATCGGACTCGCCGAGATCTACGCGTTCATGGACCGGGCCATTGCCGAGCAGTTCGGGCCGGACCACTTCGTCACCGCGCAGATGATGCGCCTGGACACCGGGACCGGCCACCTGCAGTGGGTCAACGCCGGCCATCCCCAACCGCTGCTGATCCGCGACCACGTCGTCGTCGAGCGGCTGGAGAGCGAGACCACCCTGCCGGTCGGCTTCGGCGGTGAGGAGCCGGTGATCAGCGAGCGGGTGCTGCGGCACGGTGACCGGGTGCTGTGCTTCACCGACGGCCTGGTCGAGGAGCGCGAGGCCGGCGGGGAGCAGTTCGGGGAGGAACAGCTCATCGACTGGGTCAACCGCGTCGAGCGCTCGCAGGACGGGGTGCGGGCCGTGGTGCGCGCGCTCTCCCACGTCCTGAAGGAGAAGCGCGGCGGGCGGACGAGCGACGACGCGACCCTGTTCCTGATCGAGTGGCGCTGAGCGGGCCGCCCCTCACCACGGCTCTCGTGACCGGCCGGGCCGGGCCGGTGCGGGCGGAGTACCGTGGGGATGTCGTCCGCGGACGGGTGGCGAACCGTGTCGGACGAAGCGACCGGTCCCCGGTCGGCGACGACACGGTGAGACCGGCGGGAAGCGACTCGGCCCGGCAGGTCCTTCGTCGCCACCGGCATCGGCTCCGAGCCACCGCCATCGGCTCCGAGCCACCGGGCGGGGCCTCCTGCGGGGCGGCCTCGTGGGCCGGGCTCCTCGGACAGACAGGAAAGGCGGGACGGGGAGATGTCCGTCTACGTGAAGCTCTCGGCCGACGCCCGGGTGCCGGCGGAGCCGTCGAAGGGGCCGCTGGACATGCAGTACGAGGACGGTGCGGACGGCGTCACCTTCGAGTACGACCTGCATCCCAGTGGTGCGCTGCGCGTCCTGCGGGTCTTCGAGGACACGCCCTACCGGATCGAGGTCTGCTTCGGCCCCGGGGCGTGGCTCCAGGTCATGGGCAGCTACCTGCGAAAAGGCGCCGAGTACTGACGGCGGTCCGCGCCGGCCCCCGCTCCGGGTACGCCCCGGTGTCGGACGCTCCGCGGGTACGGGGCGGCCCCTCAGACGCGCCCGTAGCGGACCGCCTGGTCGGCGAATTCCCGGGCCATCTCCTCGGAAACGGTCGGACGGGTGCGGTGGATGGCGTCCAGATAGTCCTGGGTGCCGGGTTGGGTCCGCTCCCCCGTGTCGAGCGTGCGCTCGAACGTGCTCTGGGCGACCGCCATGGCGACCTGCCGGATGTCGGCGGGAGTGAAGCCCTCGCTGGCTTCCGCGAGCACCGCCGTGTCCGCGGCGGTGCCCGTTTTCGCCGTGTAGCCGGCCCACAGCGCGTCGCGGGCCGCGGCGTCGGGTGGCCCGACCGGCAGGACGTAGTCGAACCGGCCGTGGCGCAGGAACGCCGGGTCCAGCGCGGCCACCGAGTTGGTGGCGCAGACGAGGAGCCGGCCGTCGCGGTCACGGAACCGCACGATCGACTTGAGGAGTTCGTTGACCACGCCGACCGAAGCGGGGGCGGCGAGGCTGCGTGTCCCGGCCACCTCTTCGACCTCGTCGATGAAGAGCAGCACATGGTCGAGCTGCACCACCTCCTCGAAGCGGCGGCTGAGTCCGGTGGCCAGCCCGTCCTCGGAGACGAGCCTGGAGGGGAAGATCTCGATGAACGGCCAGCCGAGCCGGCCGGCCACGGCCTTGGCGAACGTGCTCTTGCCCGTGCCCGGCGGGCCGAACAGCACGACCGCGCGCGGCGGTTCCACTCCGTGGGCGTCCGCCAGCTCGGGGTTCGCCAGGGGCAGCACCAGTCGCCGTTCGATGAGCCGCTTCTCGTCGGCCATGCCCGTGAGCCGCTCCCAGAGACGGGCTTCGGGCATGACCGCGCCCAGCATCGCCAGGACCGTCGCGCCCTGGGCACTGACGGCCTCCGACTTCTCGAAGTACGTGAGCCCCCGGTGGGGTTGGAATCCGGAGTTGACCAGTGCGGTGGCGCCGGTCTCCTCATCGGGCAGCAACGCCGCGACGATCCTGGCGCCGGCGTCCCGCAGACGGTGCTCCAGCGCGGACAGCAGGGCGGTGCCGATGCCCAGGTTCCGCCAGGCGGGGTGCAGGGCGATGCGCAGCACCCATGCCCGGTCCCCGTCCACCCGGCCCACCGCCGCGCCCACCAGATGGCCGTCCGCGACCACGACGACGCTCGGATTCCGTGCCTGCAGCGCGGCGACCACGTCCGAGAGACGGAAGACGGCGGCGCGATCCGTGGTGGCGCTCTCGGCGTCGAGCCGGACCATCGCTTCGAGGTCGTCCGGAGTGAAGTCCCGGACATGCCATACAGCCATTCGCCGCTCTCGCATACGCCGCTCTCGAACGTCGCGCGCCCCTGGACTTCCATCATCGGCCGACTCCGGCCCGGTCGCTCGCCAGGGCGGACGGCCACGGCCGGTGCGCGCACCCAGCACCCCGAGACGCCCCGAGCCGCATCCGGACCCTTGACCGCCCGGACACGCTCGCCCCGGAACGCTCCGTCGATCGCCACGGTGCTCACCCGGATGGATGGTGAACGTCAACTCCCGCGCATGGCACATGCGTTCGCAGCCATGCAGCCGACTCCCCGCGGCCTCCGGGGCGGGCGCAACAGGGCCGGACCGGTCCGGAGCGGTCCGGATCGGTCCGGAGCGGTCCGGAGCGGTCCGGACAACGCGAAAGCCCCAGGTCGTTGACCTGGGGCTTTACCGCTGGAGCGGGCGACGAGAATCGAACTCGCGCTCTAAGCTTGGGAAGCTCATGTTCTACCATTAAACTACGCCCGCCTGATGAGCCGTCAGAGACCGCTCGATCCAGTGTCACTGTACCCCATCTGCGACGGTGGTTGCACAGGGGGTCGGTGAACGTGGCGGAGCACGGTGGGGCGGGTGCGGAGGCGTACTGTTTGGGCCGCGTGCGAGTGCCCCGGTGAGTGGGGGCCGGGGCGGCGAGCCATGGTGAGGAATGTCCGGAACATCCCTTCGTGTGACGCTGTCCCGGGGCTCGGCCGCCGGGGCACGTGAGTACGGGTGAGTACTGGGTTAGGGATGGGAAGGGGATCGATGGAGCAGCGCGCCGTCGTTCGTTGTGCCGAGGGGCACCTGTTCAGCACCACCACGTTCCCGATGCAGAACCTCGGTCCGGGCCGGATCGGCCCCGGGCGGTTGATCCGATGTCCGCAGTGCGGACGGCTGCGGAGTTCGGTGCTGGCCGACGTGCGGGAGCTGTCGGAGCCGCAACTGGCGCGGGCGATGCGGCTGGAGGCCGCGGAGTTCCTGGCCTGAGGGCCGGCGGAAGGGCGGACGGGCCCCGGGCGGATTCGTCCGGGGCCCTTTCTTGCACGTAACCTCGAAGCGTGCTGCTCTCTGACAAGGACATCCGGACCGAAATCGACCGGGGCCGGGTCGTCGTCGACCCGTTCGACCCGTCGATGATCCAGCCGTCGAGTATCGACGTGCGCCTCGACCGCTTCTTCCGCGTGTTCGAGAACCACAAGTACCCGCACATCGACCCCTCGGAGGAGCAGCCGGACCTGACCCGGCTGGTCGAGCCGGAGGGCGACGAGGCGTTCATCCTGCACCCCGGCGAGTTCGTGCTGGCCTCGACGTACGAGGTCATCACGCTGCCCGACGACGTCGCGTCCCGGCTGGAGGGCAAGTCGAGCCTGGGCCGGCTGGGCCTGCTCACCCACTCCACGGCCGGCTTCATCGACCCCGGCTTCAGCGGCCACGTGACGCTGGAGCTGTCGAACGTCGCGACGCTGCCGATCAAGCTGTACCCGGGCATGAAGATCGGGCAGCTGTGCCTGTTCCGGCTCTCCTCGCCCTCGGAGCACCCGTACGGCTCGGAGCGCTACGGCTCGCGCTACCAGGGCCAGCGCGGCCCGACGCCGTCGCGCTCGTACCTGAACTTCCACCACACCGAGGTCTGAGCCGAAGGGCTCCGCAGAGCGCACGCACGACGGGCGGCCACCCCCTTCCGAGGTCGGAAGGAGGGGTGGCCGCCCGCGGCGTTCCTCAGGCCCGCTTCGGGCTGGTGACGGCGACCAGCTCGGTGCCGTCCTCGGACAGCCGCAGTTCGGTGCGCAGCTCGGCCAGCTCGCCGAGGTGGTGCAGGTGGGTGCCGCCGCAGAAGATCTGCGCGCCGCCCTCGGGCAGCTCGCAGTGCCACTGGCGGCGGGCGGTCAGCTCGGGGCCGGGCACCTCGATGCGGACCGGGGCGTCCGCGGCGACCCAGGCGGCCAGCCGGGCGTTGACGGCCTCGGTGAGGGCCGGCAGGGCGTCGGCGAGGGCCGGGAACTCCTCGGTGGCGTCCACCGTGAAGCCCTTCTTCTTCAGCGACTTGCCGAGCCGGTAGGTGTCGGTGCTGGCCGCGGTGTCCATCACCGAGCTCGCCATGGCGAGGCTGTCGAAGTCCGGGTGGCCGAAGGCGTCCGAGCGGCCCGGGTCCTTGCGCCAGCGCGGGGCGAGCGCGGCGTTCAGGGCGAGGGCGAGCAGGTGGCAGCCGCTGTGCGAGGCGCTGAGGGCGCCCCGGCGGTCGGCGTCGACGGCGAGCGCGGCGGTGCGGCCGACGATGTCGCCGGGGTCGCCGTCGAGGACGTGCAGGACCAGCCAGGACCACTCCTCGTCACCGCGCCGGACCGGGATGTCGGCGCCGACCAGCAGCTCCCCGCCGTCCGGGCCGACGGCGCCGGTCAGGCAGTCGACGACGGCCAGCCCGGTGCCGTCCACGGTCAGGGTGCCGAGGTCGGCCGGCTGGTCCGGCCAGGTGTGGTCGAGCGGGTGGAACGGGGTCGCCTCGGTGACGACGGCGTACCGGCCGTCGGCCAGCGGGTGCACCGCGAGCACCGGGGACTCGCCGGTCACCGCCCCGGCCGGGAAGCTGACGTGGGTGGTGGGGAGGGTCATTCCTGGCTCCGGTGAAGGTGGGACGACGAGGGTGGGCGGGCCCGGCGCTCGGCCGCGACCCGCCCCCATTCTGCCTTCCGCCCGCCGAAGGGTTCCGCCCACCGAAGGGTTCCGCCCACCGAAGCCCGTCGGAGCCCGCCGGAGCCCGCCGGAGCCGGCCGCCCGCCGAACCCCTCGGCCCGCCGGGCGCTCAGCCCAGCGTCGGCAGCTTGATCAGCACCAGCAGCGCGACCAGCTGTACCGCCGAGGCGGCCGCGGCCTTGCCCCAGGGCAGGTCGTGCAGCCGCCGGACCATGCTGGTCAGCAGGTACGCGCAGAGCATCCAGGTGGCCCAGCCGACGACCTGGACGACGGCGCTGCCGGAGGGCAGCACCAGGTCGAGCAGCAGCCGGGGCGCGTCGGTGAGCCAGCCGATCAGCGCGGCCAGGCCGACGGTCGCCTTCCACGGGCCGTCGCCGCCGAGCTGGCGGGCCAGCGCGTAGGTGACTCCGCCGAAGAGCGCCCCGGTCACGGTGAAGCCGATGGCGGCGGCGAGGATGCCGGTCAGCGCCACGGTGAAGGTCGAGTTGACGATGTCGTCGTGGGTCAGCCCGATGCCGAGCACCGCGAGCGCGCCGTACAGCAGCGAGACGGTGAGGGCGGGCAGCCAGACCTGGTGGTCGCGGGTGCGGTCGAAGATCGCGGTCGGGGCGCGGAACAGGCCGGTGAACAGCTCGCGCCAGTGCGGCCTGGGCCCGGCGACGTGCGGGGCGGACTGGCCGCCGGCCCGGTAGACGGCGACGTTGTCCTGGCCGTACGGCTGCTGGTCGTAGCCCTGGTCGGGGCCGTAGCCCTGGTCGGGGCCGTACCCGGGCTCCGGACCGTACCCGTGGTCGGGGCCGTAGCCCTGGTCCGGGCCGTAGCCCTGCGCGGGCCCGTACGGCGGCTGCTGCGCGTACGGGCCGCCGTCCGCGTACGGGTCGCCGGTCGGGAAGGCCCGGGTGCTGCCGGGCCGGTCCGCCGCGTACGGGTCGTACCCGTCCCCCGCCGGGTGCCCCGGAGCGCCGGGCGGGCCGGCCGGCCCGCCGGGACCGCCGGGCGTCGCCGCGTGCGGGGCCGTGAAGTACTCCGGCCCGTCCGTCCCCCCGTGCCCCCCGGGCACCGACGGCGGCGGAGGGGCCGACCACCCGCCGTGCGGACGGTCGGCGCCCTGACCGCTGTCGTATCGATTACCAGCCACGGTCCGAAGGTACCCGCCCGGCCCGGCCCGCGTCGGCCCCGGACGGAGCCGGGGCCGGTTTGCAGCGAGGCTGAGACGAACGGGGCCGAAAACCCGCCGGAACAACCCCCGGGAGCCCAACAGCCCGGCACCCCGGAGCCCGGCGGCCCGGGAGCCCGGCAGCCCCCGGAGTCGCTACCGCTGCGCGCCGACCGACGGCCCGTGCACCGCCGCGGCCGCGCTGGTGCCGGCCGGGCAGCCGCCCGGCCCGGCCGTGGTGCGGACGGCGCCGACCGGCAGCAGGGTGCCGCAGGCGATCCGGATGCCGTTGGGCAGCTCGTTGTCCGACTCCACGATCGCGCCGTCGCCGATCACCGCGCCGTCCAGCGCCGAGCGGTCGCCGACGGTGGCGAAGGCCCCCACGATCGAGTCCTTGACCAGGGTGTCCGGGCCGATCACCGCGCCCGGCAGGATCACGCTGCCCTCGACGATCGCGCCGGCCTCGACCACCGCGTCCTCGGAGACCACGGTGCCGCCGCTGAGCACCGCGCCCGGGTGGACGGTGGCGCCGGGCAGCAGCAGGGCGTCGCCGGTCGGGCCGGGGACGGCCGGGGAGTCGACCTTGCCGAGCACCAGGTCGGCCGAGCCGCGGACGAAGGCCGCCGGGGTGCCCAGGTCCAGCCAGTACGAGGTGTCGACGACGCCGCGCAGCAGTGCGCCGGTGGCCAGCAGCTCGGGGAAGGTCTCGCGCTCGACGGACACCTCGCGGCCGGCCGGGATGCGGTCGATCACGGACCGGGTGAAGACGTAGCAGCCGGCGTTGATCTGGTCGGTGACGATCTGCTCGGGGGTCTCCGGCTTCTCCAGGAACTCCAGCACCCGCCCGTCCTCGTCGGTCGGGACGAGGCCGAAGGCGCGCGGGTCCTCGACCCGGGTCAGGTGCAGGGTGACGTCGGCCCCGGCGGCCACGTGGCCGTCGCGCAGGGCGGCGATGTCGACACCGGAGAGGATGTCGCCGTTGAAGACCAGGACCGGTTCGTCCGGGCCGCAGGTCAGCCCGGACGCGGCGTTGCGGATGGCCCCGCCGGTGCCCAGCGGCTCGCGCTCGGTCAGGTAGACCAGCTCGATGCCGTACGGGGTGCCGTCCTGGAAGTGGTCCTCGAACACCTCGGCCAGGTACGACGTGGCCAGCACGACGCGGGTGACGCCGGCGGCGGCCGCGCGGGCCAACTGGTGCGCGATGAACGGGACGCCTGCCACCGGCAGCATCGGCTTGGGGGTGTGGGTGGTCAGCGGACGCAGTCGCGTGCCCTTACCACCGACCAGCATGATCGCCTCGGTCATGGTCTGCGCTGTTCCCCTTGTGTCTCTGCGGCCCGGCCCGGCGGGCCGACACCTCGTCGTCGGTCTGGACCCGGCCGTCCGGCCGGCGCGGGTCGCCACCCGTCCGGGGCTTCCGTCCGGAACGGGTCGACCGGCACGAAGCCGGTCCGGGCCTACTGTATTTGCTTCCGACCGAATGCCCGTCCGGCGCCTGTGCGATTGCCGTCACTCCCCGTACGCCCGCCGTACCGGTGCGCGCCGTCGGGCCGCCCAAAAGCCCGGCCCGGCGGGCGCGTTCGGGGCGTCCACCGGGCCGGGCGGTTGTAGCAGAACTGTCGAACAGCGGGCTCCGCGGCGGGCGTTACGCGTCCACCGTCGCGGGCTGCTCCTCGCTCCCGGCCGGCGGGAGGGCCTTGACCGAGTCGAGCAGCAGCTGGGCCACGTCGACCACCTTCAGGTGCTCCTTGGCCGCACCCTCGTTCTTCTTGCCGTTGACCGAGTCGGAGAGCATCACCAGGCAGAACGGGCAGGCGGTGGAGACGATGTCGGGGTTGAGCGACAGCGCCTCGTCCACGCGCTCGGTGTTGATCCGCTTGCCGATGCGCTCCTCCATCCACATCCGGGCACCGCCGGCGCCGCAGCAGAAGCCGCGCTCCTTGTGCCGGTGCATCTCCTGCTGGCGCAGACCGGGGACCTTGTCCATGATCTCGCGCGGCGGGCTGTAGACCTTGTTGTGGCGGCCCAGGTAGCAGGGGTCGTGGTAGGTGATCAGGCCCTCGACCGGGTTGACCGGGATCAGCTTGCCCTCGTCGATGAGGTGCTGGAGCAGCTGGGTGTGGTGGATGACCTCGAAGTGGCCGCCGAGCTGCGGGTACTCGTTGGCGATGGTGTTGAAGCAGTGCGGGCAGGTGGCGACGATCCGCTTGACCGGGGCGTCCTCCAGGGCCGCGTTCAGCGTCTCCACGTTCTGCGCGCCGAGCATCTGGAACAGGAACTCGTTGCCCAGGCGGCGGGCGGAGTCACCGGTGCAGGACTCCTCCTTGCCGAGGATCGCGAACTTCACGCCCGCGGTGTGCAGCAGCTCCGCGAAGGCCTTGGTGGTCTTCTTGGCGCGGTCCTCCAGGGCGCCGGCGCAGCCGACCCAGTAGAGGTACTCGACCTCGGCGGGGTCGATGTCCTCACCGATCACCGGCACCTCGATGCCGGTCTCCTTCTTGAGCTCCTTGACCCAGTCCAGGCGGGCCTTGGTGGCCATGCCCCACGGGTTGCCCTTGTTCTCCAGGTTCTTGAGCATCGTCCCGGCCTCGGTCGGGAACGAGGACTCGATCATCACCTGGTAGCGGCGCATGTCGACGATGTGGTCGATGTGCTCGATGTCCACCGGGCACTGCTCGACGCAGGCGCCGCAGGTGGTGCAGGACCACAGCACGTCCGGGTCGATGACGCCGTTCTCCTCGGCGGTGCCGATCAGCGGGCGCGCGGCCTCGGCCAGGGCGGCCGCCGGGACGTCCTCGAGCTGCTCGGAGGTGGCCTTCTCCTCGCCCTCCATGTCCTTGCCGCCGCCGGCCAGCAGGTACGGCGCCTTGCCGTAGGCGTGCTCGCGCAGGCTCATGATCAGCAGCTTCGGCGAGAGCGGCTTGCCGGTGTTCCAGGCCGGGCACTGCGACTGGCAGCGGCCGCACTCGGTGCAGGTGGAGAAGTCGAGGATGCCCTTCCAGGAGAAGTGCTCGACCTGGGAGACGCCGAAGACGGCGTCCTCGGCCGGGTCCTCGAAGTCGATCGGCTGACCGTCGCTGGTCATCGGACGGAGGGCGCCGAGCGCGGTGCCGCCGTCCTCCTCGCGCTTGAAGTAGATGTTGAAGAAGCCGAGGAAGCGGTGCCAGGCCACGCCCATCGAGGGGTTGAGGCCGATGGTGGTCGCCCACGCGAACGAGATGCAGATCTTCAGCATCGCGAACAGGTAGATCAGGTTCTCCAGCGTGCCGTGCGACAGGCCGCTCAGCGCGGAGACCAGCGGGTACGAGACCAGGTGCTCCGGCCCGTACGAGTCGACGCCGTTGAGGGCGCCCTCCAGGCCGCGCAGCATCAGGATGCACAGGCCGATGCCGAGGATCGTGTACTCGACGTAGAAGGCCTGCCAGGCGATCGAGCCGGCGAACCGGGACTTGCGGCCCGACCGGGACGGCAGGCTCATCAGCCGGATCACGATCAGGACCAGGATGCCCAGGGTGGTCAGGGTGCCGACCAGCTCGACGAAGAGCTGCCAGATCGTCCAGTGGCCGATGATCGGCAGCGCGAAGTCGGCGTCGAAGAGCTGGCCGAAGGCGTTGACGATGGTCAGCACCAGGCTGAAGAAGCCCACCGCGACGAACCAGTGGGCGATCCCGACGATCCCCCAGCGGTTCATCCTGGTGTGGCCGACGAACTCGGTCGCGACGGTCTTCACCCGCTGGGCGGGCTGCCCGAAGCGGGTGGAGTCCGGCGCGCCGGTGCGGACCACCTTGTAGATGTACAACGCCGCACGGGCGGCGAGCGCGGTGCCGATCACGAATGTGACCAGCGAGATGACGATCGCTGCTAGCTGCATCGGCTCTCCGTCTCCTGCGGCTTCGCGGTTGAGCAGGCTCTGCGGTTCCACGTTCTTCGGGAACCGAGTGTACTGGTCGGTAACTTGCCGGGCCGACGGCCCGGACATTACCGGTGGACAACGGTTCTCCAGAAGATTCCCAAGCTATGGCGGCAGTCACGTGGGCGCACCCCCGCCACGGCGCGGCGGGGCACTCCGGCGGCGGGCGCCCACCGATCCGCTCAGCAAAGTTGAGCGAGCCGCACTCATACCTGTTGACGCCGCCCACCGAGTCATGCATCCTTGAGCCCGTAAAGCTCAACTCTTCCGTGGAGGTATCTACGATGGCACGCGCGGTCGGCATCGACCTCGGTACGACGAACTCGGTCGTCAGCGTTCTGGAGGGTGGCGAGCCCACCGTCATCACGAACGCCGAGGGTGCGCGGACCACGCCGTCCGTCGTCGCCTTCGCCAAGAACGGCGAGGTTCTGGTCGGCGAGGTGGCCAAGCGCCAGGCGGTCACCAACGTCGACCGCACCATCCGCTCGGTCAAGCGCCACATGGGCACCGGGTGGAAGATCAACATCGATGGCAAGGACTTCAACCCCCAGCAGATCTCGGCCTTCGTGCTGCAGAAGCTGAAGCGGGACGCCGAGGCGTACCTGGGCGAGACCGTCACCGACGCCGTCATCACCGTCCCGGCGTACTTCAACGACTCCGAGCGCCAGGCCACCAAGGAGGCCGGTGAGATCGCGGGCCTCAACGTCCTGCGCATCGTCAACGAGCCGACCGCGGCCGCCCTCGCGTACGGCCTGGACAAGGACGACCAGACCATCCTGGTCTTCGACCTCGGCGGCGGCACCTTCGACGTCTCCCTGCTGGAGATCGGCGACGGGGTCGTCGAGGTGAAGGCCACCAACGGTGACAACCACCTCGGTGGTGACGACTGGGACCAGCGCGTCGTCGACCACCTGGTCAAGGTCTTCCAGGCCGGCCACGGCGTCGACCTGTCCAAGGACAAGATGGCCCTGCAGCGTCTGCGCGAGGCCTCCGAGAAGGCGAAGATCGAGCTGTCCTCGTCCTCCGAGACCTCGATCAACCTGCCGTACATCACGGCCTCCGCCGAGGGCCCGCTGCACCTGGACGAGAAGCTCACCCGCGCCCAGTTCCAGCAGCTGACCGCGGACCTGCTGGAGCGCTGCAAGGTCCCGTTCCACAACGTCATCAAGGACGCCGGCATCTCGCTCTCCGAGATCGACCACGTCGTCCTCGTCGGCGGCTCGACCCGCATGCCGGCCGTCGCCGAGCTCGTCAAGGAGCTGACCGGCGGCCAGGACGCCAACAAGGGCGTCAACCCGGACGAGGTCGTCGCCATCGGCGCCGCGCTCCAGGCCGGTGTCCTCAAGGGCGAGGTCAAGGACGTCCTGCTGCTCGACGTCACCCCGCTGTCCCTCGGCATCGAGACCAAGGGCGGCATCATGACCAAGCTGATCGAGCGCAACACCACGATCCCGACCAAGCGCTCCGAGATCTTCACCACGGCCGAGGACAACCAGCCGTCCGTGCAGATCCAGGTCTACCAGGGCGAGCGCGAGATCGCCGCGTACAACAAGAAGCTCGGCATGTTCGAGCTGACCGGCCTGCCGCCGGCGCCGCGCGGCCTGCCGCAGATCGAGGTCACCTTCGACATCGACGCCAACGGCATCATGCACGTCGGTGCCAAGGACCTCGGCACCGGCAAGGAGCAGAAGATGACCGTCACCGGCGGCTCCTCGCTGCCGAAGGACGAGGTCGACCGCATGCGCCGCGAGGCCGAGCAGTACGCCGAGGACGACCACAAGCGCCGCGAGGCCGTGGAGACCCGCAACTCCGCCGAGCAGCTCGTCTACTCGACCGAGAAGTTCATCGCCGACAACGCCGACAAGCTGCCGGGCGACGTCAAGACCGAGGTCGAGACCGCCATCGGCGAGCTCAAGGAGGCCCTGAAGGGCGAGGACATCGCGAAGATCCGCGAGGCCTCGGAGAAGGTCTCCACCACCGCGCAGAAGCTCGGCCAGGCGCTGTACGCCAACGCCGACGCCGCTGCCGGTGCCGCCCCCTCCGGTGACTCCGCCCAGGCCAAGGACGACGACGTCGTCGACGCCGAGATCGTGGACGACGAGAAGCCCAAGGGCGGTGCGGCATGACGGACAAGCCGCAGGGCGGTAAGCCCGGCGACGACTCCGCCGCCGAAGAGGCCGTGATCAAGGCTGCCGAGGAGGCCGCCGCGGCCGGCACCGGGGAATCCGGTTCGGACGACCTCGCCACCGCCAAGCGCGAGCTCGCCGAGCGCACCGGTGACCTCCAGCGCCTCCAGGCCGAGTACCAGAACTACCGCAAGCGCGTCGAGCGCGACCGGCTGACCGTCCGCGAGATCGCCGTCTCCAACATCCTGGAGTCGCTGATCCCGGTCCTGGACGACATCGGCCGCGCCCGCGAGCACGGCGAGGTCACGGGCGGCTTCAAGTCCGTCGCCGAGTCGCTGGAGACGGTCGTCGCCAAGCTGGGCCTGCAGCAGTTCGGCAAGGAGGGCGAGCCCTTCGACCCGACCATGCACGAGGCGCTGATGCACAGCTACTCCTCGGACGTCACCGAGGACACCTGCGTGCAGATCCTCCAGCCCGGCTACCGCATCGGCGAGCGGATCATCCGCCCGGCGATGGTGGCCGTCGCGGAGCCCCAGCCCGGCAGCCAGGCGTCCTCCCCGGACGCCGAGCCGAAGTCCGCCGACGCGGACAAGTCCGACGGTGGCTCGGACAGCTGACAACCTGTGACAGCTGACAACCAGTGCGCTGCGGAGTCGTACGCCGGCCAGTACGGCGGCCGGCTCCGCAGCGCTCTGTCAGCAGCCGTTTGCTCACCGGCTGTTGACAGCACAGTGACGATGGACATCGGGAGGTGGCGGAAGCCATGAGTGGCAAGGACTTTGTCGAGAAGGACTACTACAAGGTCCTCGGCGTGCCCAAGGACGCCACCGCCACCGAGATCAAGAAGACCTACCGCAAGCTCGCGCGCGAGTTCCACCCCGACGCCAACAAGGGTGACTCCAAGGCCGAGGAGCGGTTCAAGGACATCTCCGAGGCGTACGACGTCCTCTCCGACGAGAAGCGCCGCAAGGAGTACGACGAGGCCCGCAGCCTCTTCGCCAACGGCGGCTTCCGGGCCGGCGGCGCCCCCGGCGGCAACGGCAGCTACAGCTTCGACTTCGGCGACCTCTTCAGCGGCAGCCAGGGCGGCGCCGGCCAGGCCGGCGGCGGCCTCGGCGACGTGTTCGGCGGCCTCTTCAACCGCGGCGGCACCCGGCAGGCCCAGCCCCGGCGCGGCGCCGACGTCGAGACCGAGGTGACGCTCTCCTTCGAGGAGGCGGTGGACGGCGCGACCGTCCCGCTGCGGATGACCAGCCAGGCCCCCTGCCGGGGCTGCAACGGCACCGGCGCCAAGTCCGGCACCACCCCGCGGGTCTGTCCGACCTGCGTCGGCGCGGGCACCGTCAGCCGCGGCCAGGGCGCCTTCGCCCTCTCCGAGCCGTGCAAGGACTGCCGCGGCCGGGGCATGATCGTCGACGACCCGTGCCCCGACTGCCACGGCAGCGGCCGGGCCAGCTCGGCCCGCACCATGCAGGTCCGGATCCCGGCCGGCGTCCAGGCCGACCAGCGCATCCGGCTCAAGGGCAAGGGCGCCCAGGGCGAGCGCGGCGGGCAGCCCGGCGACCTCTACGTGACCGTGCACGTCGACTCCCACCCGGTCTTCGGCCGCAAGGGCGACAACCTCACCGTCACCGTCCCGGTGGCCTTCCCCGAAGCCGCGCTCGGCGCCACCATCGAGGTGCCCACGCTGAACGGCCCGACCGTGAAGCTCAAGCTGCCCCCGGGCAGCGCCAACGGCCTCACCATGCGCGCCCGCGGCAAGGGCGCCACCCGCAAGGACGGCACCCGCGGCGACCTCCTCGTCACCGTCGAGGTCGTGGTGCCCCAGCACGTCACCGGCGACGCGCTGAACGCCCTTGAGCAGTACCGCGAGGCCACCGCCTCCGACGATCCGCGCGCCGCCCTGTTCCGGGCGGCGAAGGGAGCGTGACGACCAGATGTCCCCGATGAACCCGATCGACCCCGACACCCCGATCGGCCCCGGCCTCGGCGAGGGCCTGCCCGGCGCCGGCCCCCGCCGCACCCGCCGCGCCGCCGCGGCCCCGCCGACGTACGTCCTCACCGAGGACACCCCGGTGTACGTCATCTCCGTGGCCGCCGAACTGTCCGGTCTGCACCCGCAGACCCTGCGTCAGTACGACCGCCTCGGACTGGTCTGCCCCGACCGCACCGCCGGCCGCGGCCGCCGCTACTCCGCCCGCGACATCCAGCAGTTGCGCGAGGTCCAGCGGCTCTCCCAGGACGAGGGCATCAACCTGGCGGGCATCAAGCGGATCATCGAGCTGGAGAACCAGGTCACCGCCCTGCGGTCCCGGGTCGCGGAACTGGTCGACTCCCTGGAGGGCGCCGCCACCGCCCTCCAGCAGCGCGAGGCCGCCGTCCACGCGTCCTACCGGCGCGACCTCGTCCCGTACCAGCCCCCCACCCCGCAGTCCAGCGCCCTCGTCGTCTGGCGCCCCAAGCGCTGACCGAAGCACCCACCGGCCGCCGGCCCCTCCTCTCGGGGGGTGCCGGCGGCTGCCGTGCGGTGAGAGAGTGCGGTCGTATTCCCTCTCCGGGGGACTCACCAGATCTGGCATGCTAAAACTCGTTCAGCACCAGCGCTGATGGGACGCAGGTAGCACGGTAACGGCAAGGAGTCGCGAATGAGTGGACGAGAGCAGCCCCTTGCCGCCGGCTTGACCATCCTCTCGCCAGAAGCACGAGAGCTATATCTCGCCGTCATCCGAGGAGACGGCAAACTGCCGTTGGACTCCGACCTCGACCAGGATGATCCCGCGCGGGGCGAGCTGGTGAGGATCGGCCTTCTCATACCCGACAGTGATGATCCGAATGTTTTCGTGGCCGCCGACCCCGCGCAGCTCTCGACAAGCCTCAGCCATTCGTGGCAACGTCAGGCACTGGAACTCCTGTCACGCGCCGTATCGCTCCCCTCCGAACTGCAGGATCTGGCCCGGGAATTCCACACCCCGAAGCGGTCCGGAGGGTCCATAGAGCATGTTCGGGGGAAGGCGCTCATTCGGCAGCGGCTGGAGCAGTTCAGGGGTTCCGGATTCGAGGAGGCCCTGGCGCTCCAACCTGGCGGCCCCCGGCAGCCGGATCTTCTCGCCGGAATGATCGCATACGATCTGGAGACGCTCCGCAGCGGGACGAAGATGCGGACGATCTACCACGCCAGCACCCGATACCACCAGCCGACCAGGGATTACGTCGCCACACTCGCCCAAGCCGGCGGCCAGTACCGCACGCTTGACGAGCCCTATACGCGGCTCATAGTGATGGATCGGCGCGTGGCAGTGATCCCGATCGACGATGACATGAGCCTCGCGGCCTTCATCTACGACCCTGCCGTCGTCGACTATCTTGCCAATGAGGTCTTCGAGCAGTACTGGAGCCGGGCCCTGGAATTCGAGGGCGACCGCACGGTGCCGCAGCAGGTCGTGTCACGCCTGCGCCAGACGATCATTGACCAGATGCTCGAAGGAACCAATCACCGAGTTATCGCACGACGCCTTGGAATTAGCGAGCGGACACTGGCCAGACATATAGCCGAAATGCGAGACGACTACAAGGTCGACTCGCTATTCCAACTCGGATATGTCCTCGGCCGAAAGGCGCAGGAGACTTCCGACTGACTCGCCCAGCCGGCTTCAGGCGGGTCCGTCAATACTCTGGCACGCGGCCGTGCGGTTACCCGGCCGTGCAGTCACCCGGCCGTACTCACTGCCAGGAGATGTCGTCTGCGACGCTCACGGAGGCATTGACGGCAATCGCGTCGTGCGAGTCGGCAGCGCTCACGAGAGAGCCGGCACCGAGCACGGCGGCGACGGCAACCAATGAAAGCACAACCACGCGGACAAATTGGTGCATATCAGTCACGCCCTCACTTTTCTGGAGAATCGCCACTAGAAGCGTCAAGCAGGATAACGGTCCACATGGTGCCACGCCAGGGGGAGGCTGTCACCTGCTTCCGCATGCGGGGGTGTGCGTCATCTCTCTGCCAGTCATCCAGATGACACAGGCCAACCCTGGACGCGACACGGAGATGCGATGGACGATCAGTTCGCCCTCAATGGTCTCGGCAGGGCGCCACACCTTGCCAATGTACCGTCAAATACTAAACCGTTCAGCAGCGGCATCAGTCCACCGAGCAGACCACATCCAACGCATCGCCGACACTCACTCCCCCGGTCGGCCTTTCCCCGGAGTCGACATGACCGAGCCCTACCTGCGTCACCACGACAGCCAGGCCCCTGAGGGTCGGCGTGCACGTGTGTTCCTGGCCGCCCCGCTGATGCGACTGACCGGGCCGGCCGACAGCGTGGTGACCCTCGCCAGCCGGACGCGGCTGACGACGCTCCGCACCACCCTCCTGCGCAGCGGTGCCGCCGTGTACAGCGCGCACCACAGCGACGCCTGGACCATCTCCGGCCGCGCGCCGGAGCCCCGCGTCCCCTCCGACTTCCGCGCCCTCCAGTCCGCCGACCTCGTGTTCGCCTACGTCGGCGCCCCCCTCTCGGCCGGCGTGAGCCTGGAGCTCGGCTGGGCGTCGGCGCTGCGCAAGCCGATCGTCCTCCTGGTCGACGAGGCCATCACCCACAACCCGCTGATCGCCACCATCGAGCAGGTCGCCCCCGTCCTGCCGCTGGTCTTCGACGACACCTGGTCGCAGGAGGCCCTCAACCACACGGTCGAGACCGCGCTCGACTGGGCGGGCATGGCGCTCTCCCTGCGCGAGGGCTTCTGGACCGCCCCCGGCGAGCAGTTCAACGTCCCCCGGCAGCAGCCCGCCGTCCCCGGCTACTGGCCGACCGGCGCCGCCACCGGCTGAGCGGCGGCTACCCACCGGACTCCCCCGTCCGGGACCCCCGCAGCAGCCGGCCCGACCGGAACAGCGCCTCCGCGTCGCACAGCTCACGCAGCCGGGCGACATGACCGGCCACCGTGCGCTCGCTCAGCCCCATCCGGCCGGCGCTCGCCCGCGGCGGGGGGCCGGGGGGGGGCAGCCCGCCGCCCCCCCGCGGCCGCCGGGCGCACCCCGACCCGCCGGCGGCCGCCCGCTGCGTGAGGCCGCGGGCGAGCAGCCGGCCGACCCGCGTCGACCGCCGGGCGAACCCGGCGGTGGGCGCGACGGAACAGGCCGCCGGGTCGGGCACCGAGCGCCTCGTGCGGGTGGTCCGGGTAGTCCTTGACCAACTGCGAGACCAGGTGCCGGATCTCGGCCGTGCCCCTCAGCCGGCGGACGCCTCCACCCGGCTCGCTCCGCCGCGGCGCCGCGCCATGGGCCCGGGTGCGTTCGCGCAGCTGCCCGGGGATCCGGCCGGCCTCGGCCAACACGCGGGTACCGGTCCTCCGGAGGTCGCCCCCGATCCGCTCGCCGACCGCCCGGGGATCCACTGCGCTGTCCGAGCCGTCCACCAACTGCGGTACCGGCAGCCCGAGTTCCACCAGCCGTCGGAGCACCGACCCGTCCTCCCCGCCGACTTCGGCCGCCCGCACCCGGCCGCCCTCGCGCAGGACGGCGAGGTGGCGGGCCCGGGCGGCGGCGAGCGGGGTGGCGGGCGTGTCAGTCATGGTGCTCGCCCCGCAGCCGCCAGCCGAGGTGGAAGAGGGTGTGGGCGCCGTAGCGGTCGCGCAGCCGGGAGATGTGGGCGGCGACGGTGCGTTCGCTGACGCCCAGCCGGGTGGCGACGGCCCGTTGGGTGAGGCCGCGGGCGAGCAGCCGGCCGATCCGCACGGTGGTGACGGACGGCGGGTCGAGGTGGCGTCCGGCGGGGGTGGCGCGGGCCCAGTCGCGTTCGAACTGGGCGGCGAGGTAGGCGACGGTGGTGGGGTCGGTGAGGAAGGCGGCCCGGCTGTGGTCCTCGGCGGCGGGGATGACGGCCACCGCGCGGTCGAAGACCAGCACCCGCTCGTAGGGCTCGGCGAGGACCCTCACCTGGGCGCCCTGCCCGGTGCGCAGGACGACCTGGCTCCGCACGGCGGCGTCGGCGAGGGTGACCGGCTGGTAGAGGGTGCGCAGCGAGCAGCCTCGGCGGAGCAGCGAGAGGTCCTGGGCGAGGGCCATCCGGAGGCCTTCGAGCGGCCGCGGGCCGGGCTGGGCGGCCAGGACCTCCTCCCGGCACTCCGAGACGAGTTCGCTGACCCGCCCGCGGACCTCGGCGGCGCCGACGACGGTGCCGCCGAGAGTGCCGCCGAGGGCGACGGCCGGGGAGCCCGTGGCCGGGGAGCCGGCCGAACCAACGGCCCGGGAACCGGCCGCCGGCTGCCCCCCGACCGGGCTGCGCGCCTCGTCGTAGGCGCGGGACAGCGGCCCGAGGGTGCCCGGGAGCCGCTCGGCGTGCCGCAGCAGGCGGACGGCGCGGGTGCGCAGTTCCAGGCCGATCCGGTCGCCGAGGGAGCGCGGGCTGGCGGCGGTCCAGCCGGTGGCGGTGGGGGTGAGCAGGCCGCGGGCGACGAGGGCGGCCAGGGTGGGCCGGTCGGCGGGGGCGAGGTCCTCGGGGAGCAGCCGGCCGCCGCCCCGGACGGCGGCGAGGTAGAGGGCCCGCTCGGCCGGGCCCGGCTCATCGGTCATCGCGGGCGCCCCGCATCAGCCAGCCGAGCTGGAAGAGGGTCTGCGCGCCGTAGCGGTCGCGCAGCCGGGAGATGTGGGCGGCGACGGTGCGTTCGCTCAGGCCCAGCCGGGTGGCGACGGCGCGCTGGGTGAGGCCGCGGGCGAGCAGCCTTCCGACCCGGTCGGGGATGGTGCGGGCGGATGCCTGGCCGAGGGCGGCGGCCTCGGCGGTGTCGGCGCGCGCCCAGTCGCGTTCGAAGGTGCCGACCAGGTAGGTGATGGTGGCCGGGTCGGTGATGAAGGCGGCGGTGCTGTTGTCGTCGTTGGCGGAGATCACGGCGACGGAGCGGTCGAAGACGATCAGCCGCTGGAAGGGCTCGTCGAGCACCCGGATGAGCGAGCCGTGCCGGATGACCTCCTCGGCGTAGGCGAGGGCGGGCGGGTCGGCGAGCGCGACCGGCTGGTAGATGGTGCGCAGCGAGCAGCCGCGCTGGAGCAGTTGGACGTCCTGGAGGAGGGCGACCTGGAGGGTGTCGGCGGGCCGGTGGCCGGGCTGGGCGGTGAGGACCTCGGAGCGGCAGTCGGAGACCAGTTGGGAGATCCGCTGGCGGATGTGGACGTGCCCCTCGACGTGGACGGCGCCGCCGGCCCGGTCGGTCGGGCGGGGCATCGCGTCGTAGGCCCGGGTGAGGCCGTCCAGGGCGCCCGGGAGGTTCTCCGCGCGGACCAGCAGCCGGGTGGCCTCGCTGCGCAGTTCGGCGCCGAGGCGGTCGCTGACCGAGCGCGGGCTGACCGCGGTGTAGCAGCGGTCCATCCGGTTGACCATCAACAGGCCGATGTCGATGAGTTGTTGGAGCGCTCCCCGGTCGACGTCGGCGACCTCGCCGGTGGGGACGCGGCCGCCCTCGGCGATGATGGCCAGGTAGAGCTGCCGGGCGGCCTCGTCGGGCTCCTCGCCCACGGGCCCGTGGTGCGGTGTGACCGCCGGTTCCGCCGTCACGTCGCACTCTCCCTGCCGGACGCCTCTCCCCTGGTCTGCCCGTGCTCCCCGCCGCACGAGCCGTGGCACCGGTGGGCCCGGCGGGCTCACGGTGCCGGTGGGCCGGTACGGCGTGATCATGGATCAGGCGGTCACGGTACCGGGTGGGACGGCGGACCCCGGGCCCGGGTGCCGTCGCACGCCGGGTCGTCCGGGGGCCGCCATCGGTACGCCAGTCAAGGCGCTCCCGTCGAGGCGGAGCAGCAACGCCTCGACGGGTCCGGTCCGGGGGCCATCACCACACATGGACCCCGGCCCGGCGCTCTTCCCCCCCGTTCCACCGGCGCGGGATGTCGCACCTGCGGTCAGCATCGAAGAGCGTGTCGCCACCATCGGGCTGCGGTGCCCGGACGACTTGGCGTGTCTCCACCCTCACAGCGTGACGGCCGGTGAACAAGTGCCGCCCGAGTGCATGTTCGCGCAATTGCAGCTACCTGCATCCGGCCGCGAGCGCGACGGTCCGGCCGGCGGGGTGGATTCCGGTGGAACCGGGGCGGGTCGGGGGCGTCGGCACCACCCGGCAGCACCGTTGTCCGGCCGTGCGCGTTCCTGCACCGGCCGCGCGCTCCTGAGCTGCGCGTTCACGCAGGCCCGGGGGTCCGGCGCCGCCTCAGCGGGCCAGCAGCCGGCCCCGTGCCAGCCCGGCGGCGGTGCCGCCCGCGGCGAGCACCCAGGCGAGCGCCAGCAGCAGGTACAGGCCGACGGCCAGGCCACTGAAGCCCCCGAAGCCGGTGTGCCGGGCGAGCGCGGAGGCTCCGGTGACGCAGGTGCCGACCGGGAAGGTGTACGCCCACCAGGTCATCGCGAACGGCATCCCGGCCCGCCGGGCCCGCAGGTTGGCGGTGAGCGCGACGGCCAGCCAGAGCATGGCGACGCCGATCACCGCCACGCCGTACAGCTCGGCGAGGTCGACCATGGCGGGCGCCAGCGCGGGCAGCACCGGGCGGGCGGCGTCGGCGAGCTGGTGGACCGCGGTGACGGACTGGCCGAGCGGGCCGAGCACCAGGAACAGCGAGGGGGTGAGCGCCAGGGCGGGCAGTTTGCTGTGGAGCAGCCCGGTGAACACCACCGGCAGCAGCACCAGGGTGGCCAGCAGGCCGATCCCGAACAGCGCCCAGCAGCCGTACAGCATGGCCTGCTGGGCCGTCCCGGCCGGCAGGTGGGGGACCAGCGCGGGGCCGCAGGCGGAGGCGACCAGCGGGGCGACCACCGGCAGCAGCCAGGTCGGGTTGGCCTCCAGGGCGGAGAGCCGGTGCCGGGTGATCATCAGGTACGGGATGCCGCCGGCCACGGCCAGCGCGTACAGGGTGCCGAGGCTCCACAGCACCGCGTCCAGGGCGACCGCCGGGCCGGTGCCGATGACCCGGGAGCCGAGCAGCAGGGTGCCCAGCCCGACCGCCAGCAGCGCCATCGGCGGGCAGCCGTAGAAGACCGCGGTGGCCGGGTTGTCCAGCAGCTGGGCGCGGGCCGCCTCGCGGTGCCGGGTCAGGTGGACCAGCCGGGCCCCGGCCAGCACCAGCAGGGCGGCCAGCGCGAACGCCCACATCACCTCGCCGAAGGCGGTCAGCCCGGGCGGCCGCACCGGCAGCACGGCGGCGCCGTTCGCCAGGATCGCGGTGCCCATCACGGCGGCGTACCAGTTGGGGCCGAGTTGGGCGAGGTCGGGCCGGCGGCGGACGGCGGGGCGGGCGAGGGGGCGGATACCGGCCAAAGTGGACATGTCCCCACCGTCGCCCGGAAGGCCGGGCGGCCGGTAGCGCCGGGGCTTCTATGGGGGCATAGCCTGAACCTATGGCCCTCTCCCCGCACGTCCCCGAACTCGGCGCCCTGGAACTGCTGCTCGCGGTGGCCCGGCTGGGCAGTGTCGGACGGGCGGCGGCCGAGCTGGGCGTCACCCAGCCGACCGCCAGTGCCCGGATCAAGGGCATGGAGCGGCAGGTCGGCGTCCCGCTGCTGGACCGCTCGCCCCGGGGCAGCCGGCCGACCGAGGCGGGCCGGCTGGTGGTCGAGTGGGCCCGGCAGGTGGTGGAGGCGGCGCAGGCGCTGGACGCCGGGATCGACGCCCTGCGCGAGCGACGGGACGCCAAGCTGCGGGTGGTGGCCAGTCTGACCGTCGCCGAGTACCTGATGCCCGGCTGGCTGCTGGGCCTGGCCGAGGCCAGCCCGGGGACGGCGGTGACGCTGCGGACGGCGAACTCGGCGGAGGTCGCCGGGCACGTCCTGGACGGGGACGCCGACCTCGGCTTCGTCGAGGGCCCCACCACCCCGCCCGGGCTGGCCGGCGTGGTGGTGGCCGCCGACCGGCTGGTGGTCGTGGTGGCGCCCGGGCACCCGTGGGCGCGCCGCCGCGCCCCGCTGACCGGGGCCGAGCTGGCGGCCACCCCGCTGGCGCTGCGCGAGCCCGGCTCGGGCACCCGGGAGGTGCTGGAGATGGCCCTGCGGCCGTACGGGGGCGTGGCGCGGCCCCGGATGGAGCTGGCCTCGTCCACCGCGCTGAAGGCGGCGGCGATGACCGGGGCGGGGCCGGTCTGCCTGAGCGAGCTGGCGGTGACGGAGGAGCTGGCCACCCGGCGGCTGGTCGAGGTGCCGCTGGTGGCGGAGCTGGACCTGCGGCGGCCGCTGCGCGCGGTCTGGCCGGCCGGGCAGCGGCCGGGCGGGCCGGCCCGGGAGCTGCTGGGGCTGACCCGGCGGTCGGTCAAACGTTCACCGAGAAGTTGAGGCGGAAACCGGAAACGGAAAGTTGAGCGGAATAGACTCAACTTAGTGCATGCTGTACGCAGCAGTAGTGAAGGACGACGAGGGAGGACCCCCCAGCAGTGGACGCCAGCAAGTTCACCACCAAGACGCAGGAAGCCCTGTCCGCCGCCATCCGGCAGGCGGGCACGGCCGGCAACCCGGACGTCAGGCCGGTGCACATCCTGATCGCCCTGCTGGAGCAGCCCGAGGGCATCGCCCGGCCCCTGCTGGAGGCAGTCGGGGCCGACGTCGCCCGGGTCGACGCCGAGGCCCGCCGCCAGGCGGCCGCGCTGCCCAGCGCGATGGGCTCGACGGTCGCCGCGCCCCAGCTCGCCCGGGACACCGTCGCGGTGCTCACCGAGGCCGGCAGGCGCGCCAGCGACCTGGACGACCAGTACGTCTCCACCGAGCACCTGATGGTCGGCCTGGCCGCCGAGGGCGGCCAGGTGGCCGAGCTGCTGGCGCACCAGGGCGCCGCGCCGAAGGCGCTGCTCGCCGCGTTCAAGGACGTCCGCGGCAGCGGCCGGGTCACCTCACCGGACCCGGAGGGCACCTACAAGGCGCTGGAGAAGTACGGCACCGACCTCACCCAGGCCGCCCGGGACGGCAAGCTCGACCCGGTGATCGGCCGCGACCACGAGATCCGCAGGGTGGTCCAGGTGCTCTCCCGCCGGACGAAGAACAACCCGGTGCTGATCGGCGAGCCGGGCGTCGGCAAGACCGCCGTGGTCGAGGGCCTGGCCCAGCGCATCGTGGCCGGCGACGTGCCGGAGTCGCTGCGCGGCAAGCGGCTGGTCGCGCTGGACCTCAGCGCGATGGTCGCGGGCGCCAAGTTCCGCGGCGAGTTCGAGGAGCGGCTGAAGGCCGTCCTGAACGACATCAAGGCCTCCGACGGCCGGGTCGTCACCTTCATCGACGAGCTGCACACCATGGTCGGCGCGGGCGCCGGCGGCGACTCCGCGATGGACGCGGGCAACATGCTCAAGCCGATGCTGGCCCGCGGCGAGCTGCGGATGGTCGGCGCCACCACGCTGGACGAGTACCGCGAGCGGATCGAGAAGGATCCGGCCCTGGAGCGCCGCTTCCAGCAGGTGCTGGTCGGCGAGCCCAGCGTGGAGGACTCGATCGCCATCCTGCGCGGCCTCAAGGGCCGGTACGAGGCGCACCACAAGGTGCAGATCTCGGACGCCGCCCTGGTCGCCGCCGCCACCCTGTCCAACCGCTACATCACCTCCCGCTTCCTGCCCGACAAGGCGATCGACCTGGTCGACGAGGCGGCCTCCCGGCTGCGGATGGAGATCGACTCCTCCCCGGTCGAGATCGACGAACTCCAGCGCTCCGTGGACCGGTTGCGGATGGAGGAACTGGCCCTGGAGAAGGAGTCCGACCCGGCCTCGGTGGACCGGCTGGCCCGGCTGCGGCGCGACCTCGCCGACCGGAACGAGCAGTTGAGCGTGCTGACGGCGCGCTGGGAGCAGGAGAAGAAGAGCCTCAACCGGGTCGGCGAGCTCAAGGAGCGGCTGGACGACCTGCGCGGCGCGCTCGAACGCGCCCAGCGCGACGGGGACTTCGAGCGCGCGTCCAAGCTGATGTACGCCGAGATCCCGGCCGCCGAGACGGAGCTCACCGAGGCCCAGGAGCGCGCCGCGGACCAGGACACCTCGACCTCGATGGTCAAGGAGGAGGTCGGCCCGGACGACGTGGCCGACGTGGTCGCCTCCTGGACGGGCATCCCGGCCGGCCGGCTGCTGGAGGGCGAGAGCGCCAAACTCCTGCGCATGGAAGAGGAGTTGGGCCGGCGCCTGATCGGCCAGCAGGAGGCCGTGCAGGCCGTCTCCGACGCGGTGCGGCGCACCCGCTCCGGCGTCGCCGACCCGGACCGCCCGACCGGCTCCTTCCTGTTCCTCGGCCCGACCGGTGTCGGCAAGACCGAACTCGCCAAGGCCCTGGCCGACTTCCTGTTCGACGACGAGCGGGCGATGGTCCGGATCGACATGAGCGAGTACGGCGAGAAGCACTCGGTCTCCCGTCTGGTCGGCGCCCCGCCCGGGTACGTCGGCTACGAGGAGGGCGGCCAGCTCACCGAGGCCGTCCGCCGCCGCCCGTACAGCGTGGTGCTGCTGGACGAGGTGGAGAAGGCGCACCCGGAGGTCTTCGACGTCCTGCTCCAGGTGCTGGACGACGGGCGGCTCACCGATGGGCAGGGCCGCACGGTGGACTTCCGCAACGCCATCCTGATCCTCACCTCCAACCTGGGCAGCCAGTACCTGGTGGACCCGGCCACCCCGGAGGAACGCAAGCGGGAGCTGGTGCTGGGCGCCGTCCGGTCCGCGTTCAAGCCGGAGTTCCTCAACCGGCTGGACGACATCGTGGTCTTCGAGCCGCTGGGCACCGGCGAGCTGAGCCGGATCGTCGACCTCCAGGTGGCCCGCCTGGGCGAGCGGCTGCGGGAGCGGCGGCTCACCCTGGAGGTCTCCGCGGCCGCCCGCGACTGGCTGGCGCTCACCGGCTACGACCCGGCGTACGGCGCCCGCCCGCTGCGCCGGCTGGTGCAGTCCGCGATCGGCGACCAGCTGGCCCGGGCGATCCTGTCCGGCGCGGTGCACGACGGGGACACCGTCCTGGTCGAGCAGGACGAGGCGGGCGACCGCCTGACCGTCCGCGGCCGGGGGCCGCTGGAGAAGTAGCACCGCCGGCGTCCGGCACCCGGGCCGCCCCTTCCGCTCCGGCGGCGGGGGCGGCCCGTTCCGCGCCCGCGGGCCGCACCGGGGCCGTCACCCGGCCGCCGGGGCCGCCGCCGTCACCGCGCCGCCGTCACTCCGCCGCCGCCCGTCGCAGCAGCCGCCGCGTCCGGTCCCGCCGGCTGCGCGCCAGCCGGTGCAGCTCGGCCACCTGGACGTCCGGCAGGCTCCAGGCCTGGGTCAGCAGCCTGAGCGTGGACACCCGCGGACAGGACACCCCGCGTTCCAGGTCCCGGATCGACCGCACGCTCAGCCCGGTCGCCTCGCCCAGCTGCTCCTGCGTCATGCCCCGGTCCAGCCGGATGCTCCGCAGCAACGCCCCGAGCGTCGCGCCGTCCCCCGTCGCCGCTCCACCCACTCCTGTTCCCCCCTCAATTCCGGACAGTCCACCTCAGGACAGCTCAACTCCCCCGGCCAGGCCGGGATTTGATCGATGCGAGTTCCGTCGCACGCTAACCGCATCCGACCGGGACGGCAGCCGAACCAGCGCGCCGGGCGCGTGACGTGGCTCACGCGCGCCCCTCCGCGGGCCCACACCCCACCGGGGTTCCCACCCCCGCCCCGGGCCCCGCACACCCTCGGTGACCGACACCCTTCCCACCGCCGCCGGAGCCGCCGGACGACGGCCGGAGGAACGCCCGACGAAGATCGACGCGCCCCTCGGCCGCCCCTGTGAGCGGAGCCCCGAATGAGGCAGGATGGGAGGTGGAAAGGGCGGCCTCTCATTGCCGGCCACCACGTGCACTGAGGAAGAGGACCCCCATGAGCATCGACCCGTCGTCCATCCCGTCCTTCGGCGTTCCCCAGGGCGGCCAGCCCGGCGGCCAGGGCGGGCGGCCGGCCGGCCCGCCGCCGATCGTCGTCCCGGACCAGGCCCTGGTCACCCAGCTGCTGGACCAGATGCAGCTCAAGCACGTCGTGGACGAGGAGGGCGACCTCACCGCCCCCTGGGAGGGCTTCCGCGTCTACTACATGTTCCGCGGCGAGCAGAAGGAGCTCTTCGCGGTGCGCGCCTTCTACGACCGCGCCTACCCGCTGGAGAAGAAGGGCGAGATCCTCGACCTGATCGACGAGTGGAACCGCGAGACCCTCTGGCCCAAGGTCTACACCCACACCCACGAGGACGGCGTGGTCCGCCTGATCGGCGAGGCCCAGATGATCGTCGGCACCGGCGTCAACCTGGACTACTTCGTCACCACCACCGCCAACTGGACCCAGGCCGCGGTCGGCTTCGAGCAGTGGATCGTCGAGCGCCTCGGCCTCCAGAACGAGATCGAGGGCGAGGACGGCGAGGGCACCGAGGGCACCGACGAGGCCTGATCCCGGTCCCGGTACTCCGGTCCGGCCCGCCACCGCCCTCCGCGCCGGTGGCGGGCCGTTCTTGTCCCCGGCCCCCGGCTGACCCAGGATGGCCCTGACGACGAGCCGTGAGGAGCCACCGATGGGTACCAGGCCGCTGCTGAACCGCCGACTGACCGGGATGGGCACGACGATCTTCGCCGAGATGTCGGCCCTGGCCACGGCCACCGGCTCGATCAACCTCGGCCAGGGATTCCCCGACACCGACGGGCCCGAGGAGGTCCGCGAGGCGGCCGTACGGGCCCTGCGCGACGGCCGGGGCAACCAGTACCCGCCCGGCCCCGGCATCCCCGAGCTGCGCACCGCGATCGCCGAGCACCAGCAGCGCTTCCACGGCCTCGCCTACGACCCGGACACCGAGGTGCTGGTCACCGCCGGCGCCACCGAGGCCATCGCCGCCACCCTGCTGGCCCTGCTGGAGCCCGGCGACGAGGTGATCGCCCTCGAACCCTTCTACGACTCCTACGCCGCCTGCATCGCGATGGCCGGCGCCACCCGGGTGCCGCTCACCCTGCGGGCCCCGGCCTTCCGCCCCGACCTGGACGAGCTGCGCGCCCTGATCACCCCGCGCACCCGGCTGCTGCTGATCAACACCCCGCACAACCCCACCGGCACCGTCCTCACCGCCGAGGAGCTCGCCGCCGTCGCCGCGCTCGCCGTCGAGCACGACCTGCTGGTCGTCACCGACGAGGTCTACGAGCACCTGGTCTTCGGCGCCGTCCACCACCCCCTCGCGGCCCTGCCCGGCATGCGCGAACGCACCGTCACCATCTCCTCCGCCGGCAAGACCTTCTCCTTCACCGGCTGGAAGGTCGGCTGGGTCACCGCGAGCCCGGACCTGGTCGCGGCCGTGCGCACCGCGAAGCAGTACCTCACCTACGTCAGCGCCGGACCCTTCCAGTACGCCGTCGCCGAGGCCCTGCGGCTGCCCGACACGTACTTCGACACCCTCCGCGCCGACCTGCTGCGCAAGCGCGACCTGCTGCTCGGCGGCCTCACCGCGGCCGGCTTCCGGGCCTTCACCCCCGAGGGCACGTACTTCGTCACCACCGACATCACGCCGCTCGGCGAGAAGGACGGCATCGAATTCTGCCGTGCCCTGCCCGGCCGTTGCGGCGTCGTCGCCATCCCGAACGTGGTGTTCTACGACGACGTGGAGGCCGGCCGTAGCCTGGTCCGCTTCACTTTCTGCAAAAAGGACGAGGTCCTCCAGGAGGCCGTCACCCGCCTGCGGCGCCTGTGAGGGGCCGCACGCCCCCTTTCGCGCCCTTCGAACAGGGATGTCCGTGATCCGACACCAGTGCTGATGGATCATCAACTTCCTTGATCGGCTTGCTTGTTTGCCACCATTGCGGCAATCCTTCCGAGCATCCGGGCACTCTCCCGCCGCCCTCCACGCCCCGCGCCTGGAGGGCGGCGGTGTGTGATGCAGCCGGACAGCGCACACCCGGCGCGCACGGCGCACGATCCGGTGATAGGGGCGCGCGCTGTGCAGACTCGTACACGGGCTCGATCAGAGCCGGGAAGCAGGTGTGCTCGAAACGGTGAATGCTTGACAAAGTTGGGTAAATCACCGGCGGACCCGGCGTATTCGTGCTTCTCTGCTGCTGAATCTCCAGCCGGAATCCCTCCTTCCACGGTCGGCCGCGCCCAGGGCCGCACAGCCACGAACAGCCTCGCCATCGCCTAGGCCTACTCGCTGCTGCTCGGCGGGCGCGCACGGAGCTGAAACGCGGAGCCGAGCATGCTCACCACACTGCAGACCTCCTACACGGACACCCGGGCGGGTGACCTCGCCTGGTGCCTCGGCGGCGACCCGCTGCCCGCTCTCGCCGTCCGCGACCTGAGACTCGACGGGGGCGGCCGCCCGGGCACGCCCGGCACCCTCCAGCTGCGCCTGCTGGGCGCCTCCCACCAGGTGGTGATCGACGCGGGCCCCGGCCAGTGCCTGGAGACCGTCGCCTGCCTGCCCGGCCGCCGCACCCCGCTGCCGGCCCGGGTGGCCAAGCAGGTCGGCGGCTGGGAGTACGAGTTCGCGGCCCGGATCGAGGCGCTGCCGCCGCACGACTTCGCGGCCCGCGCGCAGGAGCTGCTGGCCCTCGTCGAGGGGCACCCGCGGGGCCTCGCCGGGGTCTTCCCGGGCGACCCGAGCGCCTTCACCGCACTGGTCACCCAGGGCGGCGCGGACCGGCTGCTCTGGCGCACCTGGCACGCCTACCCGCAGGAGGGGCAGCTGGTGTGCACCCGCTCCTCGCTGGTGGTGACCGGGGTGGCCGGGGCATGACCGCCGGAAGTCCGGACCGGACCACCGATCCGGCCGTAGGCCGCCCGGCCCAGGCCTACGAATCGTACGCAGGAACGGTTCGTCAATCCGACGTCGCCCACTGTCCGTCGGATGGGCGCATCCATCCGTCCCGCACGTCCCCTAGCGTTTGTTCGTGATCAACCATCCGACCGGTCCGCCCGCACGCCCGCGAGTGGACCTCGACGACGGCGCCCCACCCCGGCCCGGGCGAGGCCTCGCCCCGCTCCCGCCCGCCCGCCGTCGGTCCCGGCTGCGCTCCAGCCCCCGGCTCGCCCGCCTGACCGTCCTGCTGGCCGCGTTCGTCTGCGCGGCCTGCGGACTCGTCTACGAGCTCGAACTCGTGGCGCTCGGCGACTACCTGCTCGGGGACACGGTCACCCAAACCTCCGTCGTGCTCTCCGTCATGGTGTTCGCGATGGGCCTCGGCTCACTGCTCGCCAAACGGTTCACCAGCCGGCCCGCCACCGCCTTCGCCCTCGTCGAGTGCGCGCTCGCGCTCACCGGCGGACTCTCCGTCCTCGCGCTCTACTCCTGCTGGGCCTGGATCGGCCGCTACCAGGCCGCCATGGTCGGCCTCACCTGCCTGATCGGCGTCCTGATCGGCGCCGAGATCCCCCTGCTGATGACCCTCATCCAACGGATCCGGCGCGAGGACGCCGGACGCGCCGTCGCCGACCTGTTCGCCGCCGACTACGTGGGCGCGCTGATCGGCGGCCTCGCCTTCCCCTTCCTGATCCTGCCCGCCCTCGGACCGGGCGACGGCGCCCTGCTCACCGGCGCCGTCAACGCCGTCGCCGGGGCGGCCGTGGTGCTCTGGCTGTTCCGCGAGGAACCCGCCCCCCGGATCCGACGGCTGCTCTGGGGCGGCTGCCTGCTGGTCCTCGCCCTGCTCGCGACGGCCGCGGCCGGCTCCGACGCCGTCGAGCGCGCCGCCCGGCACGCCCTGTACGGCGACCAGGTCCGCTACGCCACCCGCAGCCGGTCCCAGGAGATCGTGCTCACCGGCCCCGCCGAGGGCCCCCTGCGGCTCTACCTGGACGGCCGGCTCGCGGTCTGCGGACCGGACGAGTACCGGAGCAGCGAGGGCCTGGTCCACCCCGCCATGGCGGCCGGCCCGGACGCCCGCGTCCTGCTGCTCGGCGGCGGCGACGGGCTCGCCCTGCGGGAGGTGCTGCGGCACCGGGGCGTGCGCACCGTCCGGCTGGTCGACGCCGACCCCGCCCTCCCCCGGCTCGCCCGCACCGACCCCGGGCTGGCCGCCCTCGGCGGCCGCTCGCTGGACGACCCCCGGGTCCGCACCACCGCGGCCGACCCGCTGGCCTGGCTGCGCGGCGCCGGCGCCCCCGGCGGGGACGGACCGTACGACGTGGTGCTCGCCGACCTCCCGGCACCGGCCGACGGCGGGCCGGTCAAGTTCCACTCCCAGGAGTTCTACGGCCTCGCCGCACGACTGCTCTCCCCCGGCGGCCGGATCGCCGTCCGCGCCGGGAACGACCTGGACGGCCTCTGGCAGATCGAGTCCGGTCTGCGGACGACGGGCCTGCAGACCGCCCCGTACGCCGTCCCGGGCAGCGCCACCGCCGCCTGCCGCCTCGGCCCGCCGGACGACCCCCAGAACTTCCTCCTCGCCGCCGCCGTCCGGCCCCCGCTCACCCTCGCCCCCGACGCCCCGTCGCCCCGCGCCCTCACCCCCGACGCCCTCCACGCCACCACCGCCCGCCTCACCGCCCTCCGCCCGGCCCACCCCCCGGCGGCCCTCACCCTCCTCGGCCCCCGCTGAGGCCGCCCGGCCCCGCCGAGGCCACCCCGGGGAACCGTCTTCCCGGAAGCCCCGCCTCGCGCCCGTGGCGGGCCGGGGCGGGTGCCCGTGCGGGCGGCCGCGGCGATGGTGCGACGGCCAAGGGAACAGGTGGGGCGGGGAAAATCCGGTGGTGGTGGGTAGGGACCGGGCGCGGCCCAGTCGGTAGGCTCCGTGACATGGAGCATGAGGTTCTCGTCCCGTTGTCCGCCGAGCCGGTCCGGCAGGCCTTGCAGGATCCCGCGCTGCTGGCGCGGAGTGTGCCGGGGCTGAGCACCGAGCCGGCCGCGGTCGGCGCCGGTGCGGCCGAGGAGATCGGCGGCCGGCTGAAGCTGCGGATCGGCGGCTCCACGATCACGTACAAGGGCGTGCTGTCGCTGATCGGGGGCCGGGAGGGCGTGCTGACCGTGCTCGCCGAGGGCGAGGAGGCCCGGGGCACCGGTGAGGTGACCGCCACCGTCCGGGTCAGCGTCGCGGACGGCGCCGAGGACGGCACCGCGGTGATCCGCTTCACCGGCGACCTGAGCGCCACCGGCCGGCTGACCGAGTTCGACGAGGAGACCCTCGACGCCACCGGCCGCCGCCTGCTGGACCGGTTCGCCACCGCGCTGGTCGCCCCGGAGGGCGAGCAGCCGCAGGACCAGGAGGAGGACGCCGAGCAGGACGGGTCCGGGAACGCCGGGGCCGGGGCCGACGCCGGTGTGGTCTTCATCGAGGACCGCCAGGACCAGCCCGGCGACGACCTGGACGACGACCTCTCCGACCTGATCGCCTTCTCCGACGCCGACGCCGAGCGCTTCGGCCTGCCCACCGGCTCCGCCGACGACGAGGACGAGGACGAGGAGGACGACGTGGAGGACGGGGCCGCGGACGGCTCCGCCGAGCAGGACGGCGTCGCCGAGGAGCTCCCCGCCGAGCCGCTCTTCGCGTACGAGGAGGAGCCGGTGCTCAGCGGCCCGGTGCGCCGCAGCATCGTCGGCCGGTCCGCCGAGGAGGTGGACCACGCCCCGCCGCGCGGCCCGTACGCCCCGGCGCTGCCCGCCCGCAGCGCGCGGGCCCGGGCGGCGTCCCGCTGGGGCGGCGAGGCCGGCGGGATCGTGGTGCCGGGCACCGGCGGCCGCAGCGCGGTGCCGTGGGTGATCGGCGGCTCGGTGGCCCTGCTGGGTGGTGCCGTGGTGCTGGTCAGGGCGCTGCGCCGACGCTGAGCCCGGAGCGCCGCGGGAACCGTCAGGGCCTAGACTGAACGCTCATGAGCAACGACCGCGACGCCCTGCTGGCACAGATCAAGGACAAGGCCGTCGTGCACGGCAAGGTCACCCTCTCCTCCGGCAAGGAGGCCGACTACTACGTCGACCTGCGCCGGATCACGCTGGACGGCGTGGCCGCCCCGCTGGTCGGCCGGGTGATGCTGGACGCGACCTCGCACCTGGACTACGACGCCGTCGGCGGCCTGACCCTGGGTGCCGACCCGGTGGCCGCCTCGATGCTGCACGCCGCCGCCGCGCGCGGGCAGCAGCTGGACGCCTTCGTGGTCCGCAAGACGGGCAAGGCGCACGGCCTCCAGCGCCGGATCGAGGGCCCGGAGGTCAAGGGCCGCCGGGTGCTGGCCGTCGAGGACACCTCCACCACCGGCGGCTCGGTGCTGACCGCCGTGGAGGCGCTGCGCGAGGCGGGCGCCGAGGTGGTCGGCGTCGCGGTGATCGTGGAGCGCGGCGGCGCGGCCGCCGTGGAGGCCCAGGGCCTGGAGTACGTGACCGCCTACACCCTGGACGACCTGGGTCTCTGATCCCGTCCGGTACGACGAACGACCGAGGGCCGGTGCTGTTTCACGTGAAACAGCACCGGCCCTCGCCGTGTCGGGAGCGCCGGGAGCTCAGCCCCGCCGGTGCCGGCCGCCGCCGGCCTGGACCTGGCTCTCCTCGTCGACCTCGGCGCCGATGCCGGCCCGCTTCTTCTTCCGCTCGCGCATGATCTCGACCAGGATCGGCGAGATCGACAGCAGGACGATCAGCAGCACCGCCGGGATCAGGTACTTGTCGATCACCGGGGCGAGCGCGTCGCCGAAGAAGTAGCCGATCAGCAGCATGGACTCGGTCCACAGCACGCCGCCGATCACGTTCCAGAGGAAGAAGGTCCGGGCGGGCATCTCCAGGGTGCCGGCGACCGGGTTCAGGAAGGTGCGGATGATCGGCATGAAGCGGGCCAGCACCACGGCCTTGCCGGAGCCGAACTTGTTGAAGTACTCCTCCGCCTTCACCACGTAGTCGCGTCGGAAGATCTTCGAATCGGGCTTGTCGAACATCTTCGGCCCGACCTTGGCGCCGATCAGGTGCCCGAGCTGGGCGCCGGCGATCGCCGCGATCGGGCAGCCGATCAGCAGGACGGCGATCGGCAGCTTGGCACCGTCGCCGAGCACCGAGGAGGCCGCGTTCGAGGCGGCGACACCCGCGAGGATCAGCAGCGAGTCGCCCGGGAAGAAGAAGCCGACCAGCAGGCCGGTCTCCGCGAAGATGATCGCGATCAGCCCGATGGCGCCGAGGGACGAGATCAGGGATTTGGCGTCAAGCAGGTTGACGGCCAGCTGGTTGTAGTCCACGGGCGCAGGATAGCGGGCGCACCGTGCCGACCACGCGGGCGCACCGTGCCGACCACGCGGGCGCACCGTGCCGACCACGCGGGCGCACCGTGCCCACGACGCGGGCGCACCGTGCCGACGGCGCCCGGCGGGGGACGCCCCCCGGCCGCCCGCCGGAGCCGCCCGCGGCCGCCGTGCGCCCGTGCCGTGCGCCGTTCCGCATGGCGGGCTCCTGCTGACCCGCGGGCACGAGTCTGGGAAGATGGCACAGGCGTCCGGTCCGCGGTGGCACACCACCCTCATGGCCGTACCGCGCAGGTCGCCGCGAACGTGCCGGAGAGCCACACCGCAACGCCGCGCGTCGGCGGGCCGGCACGGAGTCGTCACGAAGGCGTACACAGCGTCGGACAGCACCGTCCGTACGCCGCAACCCGACAGGAGCGGATCGCATGCCCATCGCAACTCCCGAGGTCTACAACGAGATGCTGGACCGGGCCAAGGCGGGCAAGTTCGCCTACCCGGCCATCAACGTCACGTCGTCGCAGACGCTGCACGCCGCACTGCGTGGTTTCGCCGAGGCCGAGAGCGACGGCATCATCCAGATCTCGACCGGTGGCGCGGAGTTCCTGGGCGGCCAGCACAGCAAGGACATGGTGACCGGCGCCGTCGCGCTCGCCGAGTTCGCCCACATCGTCGCCGCCAAGTACGACGTCACCGTCGCGCTGCACACCGACCACTGCCCGAAGGACAAGCTGGACGGCTACGTCCGCCCGCTGCTGGCGGTCTCCGCCGAGCGCGTGGCCCGGGGCGAGAACCCGCTGTTCCAGTCGCACATGTGGGACGGCTCGGCCGAGACCCTCTCCGACAACCTGGGCATCGCCCAGGAGCTGCTGGCCCAGGCCGCCGCCGCCAAGATCATCCTTGAGGTCGAGATCACCCCGACCGGCGGCGAGGAGGACGGCGTCACCCACGAGATCAACGACGAGCTGTACACCACCGTCAACGACGCCGTGCGCACCGCCGAGGCGCTGGGCCTGGGCGAGAAGGGCCGCTACCTGCTGGCCGCCTCCTTCGGCAACGTGCACGGCGTGTACAAGCCGGGCAACGTCGTGCTGAAGCCGGAGCTGCTGCGCGAGCTCCAGGACGCGATCGGCAAGCAGTACGGCAAGACCGACCCGTTCGACTTCGTCTTCCACGGCGGCTCGGGTTCGAGCGCCGAGGAGATCGCCACCGCGCTGGAGAACGGCGTCGTGAAGATGAACCTGGACACCGACACCCAGTACGCCTTCACCCGCCCGGTCGCCGGCCACATGTTCGCCAACTACGACGGCGTGCTGAAGGTCGACGGCGAGGTCGGCAAGAAGAACACCTACGACCCGCGCACCTGGGGCAAGCTGGCCGAGGCCGGCATGGCCGCCCGCGTGGTCGAGGCCGCCGAGCAGCTGCGTTCGGCGGGCAAGCGCCTGAAGTGAGTCCCGCGCCCGGGGCGGAGCCCACGGCCGCGTGAGCCCCGCCCTCCGGGCGTGACGTGACAGACGGGTTGGCCCCGGGCGGAACCCCGGGGGGGCCCGCGAGTGAGGGGGGGGGGGGAGGTATTGGGGAGGGGGAGG
>NZ_JBHXTL010000025.1:64483-81332 GCF_042677365.1 Kitasatospora sp. NPDC127116 | reverse complement strand
CCCGTGAGGGTGGCCGGCCTCGGTGCCGGGCGCCTGCGGTGCTGTGGACCCGCTCCGGTGGGAGCGGAGCCGCTCACCGGCCCCGAGACCGCGACGTGCGCGGCTGAGTCCGCTGCCGTGCCCCCGAGTAGGACGGCTGCGATGAGGCAGGGGGTAGGGCCCCGCCGACGGCGGGGCGTGACCGCCTCCGGATGGGGTCAGCTTTCGGCGAGGATGTGGGACAGCTCCCGGTCGAGGTCGAAGTGACGGTGTTCGGTGCCGGGGGGCACCGCGGCGTCCGTCCGCTTGAGGAACGACTCAAGCGCTCGGGCCGGGGCCTCCAGCAGGGCTTCTCCTTCCGGAGAGCTCAGTGCGATGCAGACCACCCCTTGCCCGTGGCTGCGCGACGGCCACACCCGGACGTCGCCGGTACCAGTGGGTCGGTGCAGCCCCTCCGCGAGGAGATCTCGGGCGAACACCCACTCCACGGTCTCGTCGGCGCCTGTGTGGAACGTGGCGTGCACGGCATAGGGGTCGGCGGTGTCGTAGCGCAGGCCCGCGGGGACGGGCAGTGATGACTCGCTGGACACGATGAGGCGCAGGTGCAGCTCGCAGCTGACCGTGGTGTTCATAAGCGCCATGGCCTTTCGCTCAGTGTGCGCTCGGGGAATCGCACGTCGGCGAACGGACCATCCCACCCCCAAGACCGATGTAAACCCCTCTGTCCCGATTCGGGCGCGAGTCGTACCCCTTACGGCGCATTGCGGAATCGCCCCGCAGCGGCCGGGCCGGGCATTACCCGGCGCTTCTTGGTTAGTTTCCTGGCATGACTGTGCGAAACGACAAGACGGCCGGGAACACGGGAACGGGTGAAGCGGCTGTGGCGGTTGACGCGGCCGTCGAAGGCGGACGGGCGGTCGGATCGCGGGCCCCGGCCTTCGTCCGCCGCTCGCCCGCGCTGCACCGGGTCTGGCAGGTGGCGATCTTCCTGGCGGGCCTCGCCGTGGTGGTGCTCGGGCTGATCATGCTGCCGCTGCCCGGCCCCGGCTGGCTGGTGATCTTCCTGGGCATGGGGATCTGGGCGACCGAGTTCGTCTGGGCCCAGCTGGCCCTGCGCTGGACCCGCCGCAAGGTCGCCGAGGCCGCCCAGCGGGCCATGGACCCGCGGGTGCGCCGCCGCAACCTGACGCTCACCGCGATCGGGCTGGCCGCCCTCGTCGGGGTGGGCGGCTGGTACTTCGCCCGCTACGGCCTGGCCGCCCCCTGGCAGCTGGACGGGAGCTGACCCGCCCGGACGCGGGGCCGCGGGCGGGGAGCGTGTTCGGAGCACCCTCCGGGATGCGGTAATGTTTTCTCTGCACCCGGGCGATTAGCTCAGCGGGAGAGCACTTCGTTCACACCGAAGGGGTCACTGGTTCGATCCCAGTATCGCCCACCGGAATGCATTGTGATACGTGAGGCCCAGCCGATTATCGGCTGGGCCTCACGTGTATTTCCGGAATCCGCCTGAAGGGCCGCCGGTAATCGGCTGAGGGACAGTCACCTTCCCTGCGGGGCGCGAGTTCTGCGGAGGCGTCGGCGGTACCCGGAACGGGCGAGTTGTACGACCGGCCCCGAATGGTGCTAGAGTTCTTCTCGTTGCCCGGGCGATTAGCTCAGCGGGAGAGCACTTCGTTCACACCGAAGGGGTCACTGGTTCGATCCCAGTATCGCCCACCGGACAGCACGCAGGCCCTGACCAGGAAACCGGTCAGGGCCTGCGGCGCGTTTCGGGCCCGGAACGCCGGGCCGCGCCTTACGCCGCCGCCTCGCAACGGTGCTCCGGCTCCAGCCGGCGCCCGCATCCGCACCGGGCCGGCCGCAGCGGCCAGGACAGGTCCACCCGCTCCGGCGTCCCCGAGCGGTCGAACCAGTTCTGCAGCCCGCGTGCCTGCGCCGCGTGCCAGACCGCCTGCCGCAGGTGCAGCTCCGCCGCCGACAGCCCGCCGAGCGCCGCCGGGTAGCGGGAGCCGATCCGCCGGGTCAGCGCCAGTGCCGCCGCCGCGTCCGCCGCCGCGTCGTGCGCCCCGGCCAGGACGACGCCGTAGTGGGCGCACAGGTCGGTCAGCGTCCGGCGGCCCTTGCGGTAGCGGTCCACGTGCTTGTCCAGCACCCGGGGATCCAGCACCACCAGCCCGGACGCCGCCAGCCCCGCGGCCAGCGTCAGCCCGTGATGGCGGCGCAGCTCCCGGTCCAGCAGCGTCAGGTCGTAGGGCGCGTTCATCACCACCACCGGACGCCCGGCCCGCGCCTCGGCCGCCAGCGCCCGGGTGACCTCCGCCACCACCGTGCGGGCCGGGCGGCCGTGGGCGCGCACCTGCTCGTCGGTGATGCCGTGCACCGCGCGGGCGCCGTCCGGGATCGGGACCCCCGGATCGGCGAGCCAGGTCGTGGTCCGGGCCGGCTCGCCCGGCGCGAGCTGGACGACCAGGGCGGCGGAGACGATCCGGTCGTTCTCCACGTCCACACCGGTCGTCTCGGTGTCGAAGGAGGCGAGCGGGCCGGTGTACCAGTGCTGCTGCATGACTGCCCCTCAGACGAGCGTTGCGCCCGGTTGATACCCGGTTCTGACGCCCCTTCAACCCGTTTGGCCCAAGCCCGGCCGGGGATCCTGCCCATGACTGTCCCGTTCGAATCGACCGGCCCGTCCGGAGCGGGACGGGCCCGGAACCGGGGGAGGGCACGGGGCGATGGCACTGACCCAGCCGCAGCCCGAGGAGGCGGCGGCGGCCGTACTGCGCGGGAACCTCGCGGTCACCGCCTGCATGGAGACCCTGCAGGTCGGCTACCTGCACGCGGTCGCCGCCGCGGCCGGCTGCTCGCTCTCCCAGCCGTTCCCGGACAACGGCATCGACTGGCACGTCAGCCACGGCTCCCGGGCGCACGAGGTGGACGACGAGGTCACCGTCAAGATCCAGCTCAAGGCCACCCAGCAGGTCGCGCCCGACCCGGCCGGGCCGTTCTTCAGCTTCACCCTGGACAACGACCACCTGCGCAAGCTCGCCCGGCCCCGGGTCGCCGTGCCGCGGATCCTGGTCGTGCTGCTGCTGCCGCGCCGGGTCGACCAGTGGCTGCGGGCCCGCCCGGACGCCCTGGAACTGCGGCACTGCTGCTACTGGGTCAACCTGGCCGGCCACCCGGTCACCGGGCAGCGGCGCACCAACGTCCGGGTGCCCACCGCCAAGGTCTTCGACGACCGCGCGCTCTGCGACATCATGGCCCGGGTCGGCGCGGGCGGCAGCCCGTGACGGCCCGGGCCCGGCAGGGAGGAACCGGACCCATGACACCGCCGCACGCACCGGGCGAACCGGCCCGGCCCCTGCCCGACCCGGCCACCGTCGACCCGACGGTCCTGGCCACCCTGCTCGCCCGGCACGGCTGGGTCCGCCGCGGCGGACCGGCCGCCCGATACGGACGCTGGACCCCGCCCGACGACGAGCCCGGCACCAGCCTGCTCGTCCCGGCCGGGGACGGCTTCGACGACGCCGTCGAACTCCTCGCCGACGCCGTCACCGCGCTCTCCCGCTCCCGCACCCCCTCCGCCCGCTCGATCCTGCTCGCCCTCACCGTCCCCGGCGACGAACTGCGCTGGCACCGCGAACCGTCCGGCCCCGCCGGGGCCACCCCCTGGGACGAGGCCGAGCGGCTCCGGCGGGCCGCCCGCGGGATGCTCGCCGCCGGCGCCAAGGCGGCCCGCACCAGGGCCGGCTACTTCGGCGCCCGGCTGGACGCCCTCGCCGGGGACTTCCTGGACCGCGTCCTGCTGGTCGAACAGGGCGCCGTGCTCACCGCCCACACCCCCGCCCCCGAGGGCCGCGCCGCCGTCACCACCCTGGTCCGCGCCCTGGAGGCACTGCGCGACGCCGTCGACTACCGCCGGGTCAGCGGCGGGCCCGAGGCCTTCGAGAACGCCGTCCGGGCCGGGGTCAGCCGGGAGCTCGTCCGGTCCGTCGAGGAGCTGGTGCGCGACGCGACGGCCGCCCGGCTCAGCGTCGCCTGGTCGCCCGCCGCCGGGACCCCGGGCGGCTTCGGGGACCGCCGGATCGACCTCGACTTCTCGCCCGGCGACCTACCAGCCCTGGCGGAGGCCGCCGAGCTGCTGGAACGGATCGAGCCCGCAGTCGACGTCACCGTGGTCGGCGTGGTCACCCGGCTCAAGCGCGCGGACCCGGCCGGTCCCGGCTCGGTACGACTGCGGGTGCTCACCGGCGCCGAGGTCCGCGAGCTCAAGCTCCGCCTGCCCGACCCCGACTACCGGCTCGCCGCCGAGGCCCACCTCGCGGGCCTGCCGGTCCGGGTCTCCGGCCGGCTGGAGCGGCACGGCGGCTTCCGCCGGCTGACCCGCCCGCACGGACTGGAACTCCGCGGCTGGGAGGAAGGGGACCGCGAGCGGCTGCTGAAGGCGCTCGGGGAGAAGGCGGAGCGGGAGGGGGAAGGGGCGTAGGTGGACGGCGGGGGCGGCGCTCTCGGTACCATCGTCACGCGCAGCGCAGTGTTGCGTCCTCTGAAATCCAGCACGTCAGGAGAGACCGGTGACGGACGTCCGGGTAATCATCAGCCGCGAACCCGATCGGGAAGAGCGCGTGGTGACGACGGGCACCACGGCCGCCGAGCTCTTCGCCGACGACCGCTCGATCATCGCCGCCCGCGTCGGCGGCCAGCTCAAGGACCTCGCCTACGCCGTCCAGGACGGTGACGAGGTCGAGCCGGTCGAGATCGGCAGCAAGGACGGCCTCGACATCCTGCGCCACTCCACCGCGCACGTCATGGCCCAGGCCGTGCAGCAGCTCTACCCCGAGGCCAAGCTGGGCATCGGCCCGCCGGTCAAGGACGGTTTCTACTACGACTTCGACGTCGAGAAGCCCTTCCACCCCGATGACCTCAAGGCCATCGAGAAGAAGATGCAGGAGATCATCAAGCGCGGGCAGAAGTTCTCCCGCCGCGTGGTCACCGACGAGTCCGCCCGCGAGGAGCTGGCCGCCGAGCCGTACAAGCTCGAACTGATCGGCCTCAAGGGTTCCGCCGCCACCGCCGGCGAGGGCGCCGACGTCGAGGTCGGCGCCGGCGAGCTCACCATCTACGACAACCTGGACGCCAAGACCGGCGAGCAGTGCTGGGGCGACCTCTGCCGCGGCCCGCACCTGCCCAGCACCCGGAACATCCCGGCGTTCAAGCTGATGCGCAACGCGGCCGCCTACTGGCGCGGCAGCGAGAAGAACCCCATGCTGCAGCGCATCTACGGCACCGCCTGGCCGACCAAGGACGAGCTCAAGGCCCACCTCGACTTCCTCGTCGAGGCCGAGAAGCGCGACCACCGCAAGCTCGGCAACGAGCTCGACCTCTTCTCCATCCCGGAGGAGATCGGCTCCGGCCTCGCCGTCTTCCACCCCAAGGGCGGCATCATCCGCCGGGCGATGGAGGACTACTCGCGCAAGCGGCACGAGGAGGAGGGCTACGAGTTCGTCTACACCCCGCACGCCACCAAGGGGAAGCTCTTCGAGAAGAGCGGCCACCTCGACTGGTACGCGGACGGCATGTACCCGCCCATGCAGCTCGACGAGGGCGTGGACTACTACCTCAAGCCGATGAACTGCCCGATGCACAACCTGATCTTCGACGCGCGCGGCCGCTCGTACCGTGAACTGCCTCTGCGCCTCTTCGAGTTCGGGACGGTGTACCGCTACGAGAAGTCCGGCGTCGTGCACGGCCTCACCCGTGCCCGCGGCTTCACGCAGGACGACGCGCACATCTACTGCACCCGCGAGCAGATGGCGGAGGAGCTCGACTCCACGCTGACCTTCGTGCTCAACCTGCTCCGCGACTACGGTCTGACCGACTTCTACCTGGAGCTGTCGACCAAGGACCCGGTCAAGTACGTCGGCAGCGACGAGACCTGGGAGGAGGCCACCCGCGTCCTGGCGAGCGTGGCCGAGAAGCAGGGCCTGCCGCTGGTCCCGGACCCGGGCGGCGCGGCCTTCTACGGCCCGAAGATCTCGGTGCAGGCGAAGGACGCCATCGGCCGCACCTGGCAGATGAGCACCATCCAGCTGGACTTCAACCTGCCCGAGCGCTTCGACCTGGAGTACACCGCCGCGGACGGCTCGCGCCAGAGGCCGGTCATGATCCACCGGGCGCTGTTCGGTTCGATCGAGCGCTTCTTCGCGGTGCTGCTGGAGCACTACGCCGGCGCCATGCCGCCGTGGCTGGCCCCGGTCACCGTCACCGGCATCCCGATCACCGACGAGCACGTGCCGTACCTGCTGGAGGTCGCGGCCGAGCTGAAGAAGCACGGGATCCGGGTCGAGGTCGACACCTCGGACGACCGCATGCAGAAGAAGATCAGGAACGCACAGAAGACCAAGGTGCCGTTCATGCTGATCGCCGGCAACGACGACGTCGAGGCGGGCGCGGTGTCGTTCCGCTACCGCAACGGCGAGCAGAAGAACGGCGTTCCGCTGGCCGACGCGGTTCAGGAGATCGTGGACGCGGTGAAGAGTCGCATCCAGGTGTGAGTTCGGCCCCGCCCGAGCGGGGACGGCGCGGGGCAGGCTCTCGATGAGTCTGCCCCGCGCGGCTTTGCAAGCACCGTCGGGCGAATATGCTGATCAGCATGACGACTGAGCCGGAACTTCAGCGGGGCGTCGGTGAGCCGGACGGCTTCCGCCGCTTGTGGACGCCTCATCGGATGGCGTACATCCAGGGTGAGAACAAGCCCACCGGCCCGGCTCCGGACGACGGTTGTCCGTTCTGCTCGATCCCGTCCCTGAGCGACGAGGACGGGCTGATCATCGCCCGGGGGAGTGCCGTGTTCGCGGTGCTGAACCTGTACCCGTACAACGGCGGGCACCTGATGGTGGTCCCGTACCGGCACGTCGCCGACTACACCGACCTGGACGGGGCCGAGACGGCCGAGCTGGCGGACTTCACCAAGAAGGCGATGACGGCGCTGCGGGCGGCCTCCGGGGCGCACGGGTTCAACATCGGGATGAACCAGGGCGCGGCGGCCGGGGCCGGGATCGCGGCGCACCTGCACCAGCACGTGGTGCCGCGCTGGGGCGGGGACACCAACTTCATGCCGGTGGTCGGCCACACCAAGGTGCTGCCGCAGCTGCTGGCGGACACCCGGAAGATGCTCCCCGTGGCCTGGCGGCTGGCCTCAACCGAGAAAAACCGCGGGCGGCCCCCACCCATCACCGGGGGGGGGCCCTCCCGCGTGCGCTGCGCCGGATCAGCCGGCGTTGAAGGTGTCGACGTCGTAGGGGCGGGGGCTCTGCGCCTCGGACTTGATGATCGAGGTGCGGTTCTTGAAGAAGCGGTCGGCGTCCAGGTCGTGCTCCTCCAGGAACTCCAGCGTGGCGGCGTGGACCGCCGCGAGCACCGGGACGGCGGCGTTCTGGGCGTTGTCGACCATGGAGCGGTTCTCCCAGGCGCGGCCGGCCCAGATGTGCCGCAGCCCGAAGGGCTCGGGCAGGCCGAGTCCGCCGCCGAGCCAGCCGAGCAGGCCGGGCATCCGGTAGAAGGGGGCGCGGACGGCCTGGCGGACGACCTCGTCGTTGTCGATCAGGGGGAGCTTGACGGTGCGCTCCTCCCAGAACCGCACGGTCTTGGCGACCGACTTCTCCTTGTCCTTGGGCTTGTCGAAGAAGACGCCCTTGACCGGGCCGAGCGCGTAGCCGGACACGGTGATGTTCAGGACGTTGGCGAGCAGGGTGACGGTGACGGTGAAGGTGAGGACCAGCTTGCCGTCGTGGGTGATGAACTGGGTGGCGAGGTAGTGCCGGGGGCCGCCGGAGAAGGTCTGCTTGTCGGCGACGCTCTGCACAGCGAAGTCGCGCATCCGGTCGCCGTCCATGTCGGCGTTGCCGGGGCGGCTGATCTCGTCGGCGCCCTCGCCGATGTCGAAGACCACCCACTGCTTGATGGCGACGTTGGGCATGCCGCTGTTGGCGACGTGGCTGACGCCGAGGCCCTTGAGGTGGGAGGAGATCCGGCGGATCAGGTCCCACGGGTGGAAGGCGCGGAAGTCGGCGTGGCCCTCCGCGGGGTGGAGGGTGTCGGCGAGGCGCCATTCGCCCCAGCGGCGGCCGGCACCGAGGATGCCCTTGGGGCCGGCGTAGTGGTGGATGTTGGTCTCCTGCTCGGCGTCCAGGCGGCCGAGCTTGTCGCGCAGGTCGGCGGCCTTCTTGTCGAGGTCGTCCCGGGGGACGGCCTTGGCGACGGAGGCGGCCACCACGCTGCCCTCCACCAGTGCCTGCCAGCGGGAGCGCAGGTCCTTGGCGGAGCGCTCGACGATCCGGCGGGCGAGGTACCAGCCGACGACCGGGGCGAGCATGGTCACGCGCAGGTAGACGCCGATGAAGCCGCCGGCCGGCGGGCGCAGCGCGAGCAGGACGGCGAGGGCGGCGGCCGCGGCGAGCACGATGCCGCCGTAGACGGCCGCGTTCTTCGGGTTGTCCCGCTTGAGCCAGGCGCGGAGCTGGAAGGCGCCGAGCCAGATCAGGGTGCCGGGGAGGAAGAGCACACCGGTGGCGATGGAGACGGTGCTGAGTTGCCGGTCGCGGGTGTTGCGCAGTTCCTCGGCGGCCAGGCAGTGTTCGACGACCTGGCGGGTGTCGACTCCGAAGGCCGGGACGATGGGCTTGCGGCCGCCGCCCAGGGCACGGGAGATCAGCGCCTTGCTGAAGGCCTCGCCGAGGTTGGGGCGGAAGAGCGCGAAGCGGCCCTTCTTCTCGGTGGCGTCGGTGACGGCGCCGACGAAGCCCTTGATCTCGCCGTCGCGGTACGCGGTCGAGGAGAGTCCCTGGGTGATGGCGGTCTGCGGGCCGGCGTCGGTCCGGGGTATCTGCGCACCCGGGGTCATGTCGAGTGTGGTCACGGTGGCGTCCCCTCCTCCCCTTGTCAGCGGCAGGTTACCGTGCCGTGGCACCCCCGCGCGGATGATCGTCTGAAGTACCGTCACCGGAGGCCTGAGGGGCATGATGCCCAGCTTCGGGCGGGTCGATACCCGTCGCGAGGAGGATGGGGGAGGTGGGGCAGGATGGACGGTGGGAGCGAGGAAAGGGGAGCGGCCGTGAAGGATCCGGTGCTGGTCTACGACGGGGACTGTTCGTTCTGTTCGTCCTGTGTGCGCTGGTCGGAGCGGTACCTGCGGCAGACGCTGGCCTCGGGGGGCTGGGAGGCGGTGCCGTTCCAGTTCGCGGACCTGGCGGGCCTGGACGGGTGCGCGGGCGGCCGGGGTGAGGTGTCGGCGGAGCGGGCGGAGCGCGAGGTGCTCTGGGTGACGCCGAGCGGCCGGGTGTACGGGGGCGCGCAGGCGGTTGCGCGGCTTCTGATGCGCTCCGGCGGGGTGTGGGCGTACCTGGGCGCTGTGTTGACGGCGGCGCCGGTGCGGCCGCTCGCGGGGCTGGCCTACCGCTGGGTGGCGCGCAACCGGCACCGGATGCCGGGCGGGACGGCGGCGTGCGAACTGCCGGCCCGGAAGCCCGTCCGGCCGTGAGGCCGTCCGGCCGTGGGGCCGCTCAGTCGGTGTAGCGCTGGGCGAGGGCGGGGGGCATGGGTTCGTGGCGCAGGTAGGCGCGGGAGAACTCGGCGGTGCCGTGGGTGAGCGAGCGCAGGTCGATCGGGTAGCGGACGAGTTCGAGCTCGGGGACCTCGGCGCGCAGCAGGGTGAGGCCGGTGCCGCCGGTCTCGCTGCCGAGGACGCGGCCGCGGCGGGCGGAGAGGTCGCCGAGGACGGCGCCGAGGTAGTCGTCGGGGAGCAGGACGCTGACGGCGGCGACGGGTTCGAGCAGGCGGATGACGGCGTGCTCGGCGGCGTCGCGCAGGGCGAGGGCGGCGGCGTTCTGGAAGGACGCGTCGGAGGAGTCGACGGAGTGCGCCTTGCCGTCGGTGAGGGTGACCCGGACGTCGACGAGCGGGTACCCGGTGGTGACGCCCTTGGCGAGCTGGGCGCGGACGCCCTTCTCGACGGAGGGGATGAAGTGCTTGGGGACGGAGCCGCCGACGACGTGCTCCTGGAACTCGAAGCCGGAGCCGGCGGGGAGCGGTTCGACCTCCAGGTCGCAGATGGCGTACTGGCCGTGGCCGCCGGACTGCTTGACCAGGCGGCCGTGGCCGGCGGCGGCGGTGCCGAAGGTCTCGCGCAGGGCGACCTTGGGTTCGACGGTGTCGACGTGGACGCCGTGGCGGGTGCGGAGGCGGTCGAGGACGACGTCGGCGTGGGCCTCGCCGGTGCACCAGAGGACGAGCTGGTGGGTGTCGGGGTTCTGTTCCAGGCGTAGCGCCGGGTCCTCGGCGGTGAGGCGGGCGAGGGCCTGGGAGAGCTTGTCGTCGTCGGCCTTGCTGTGGGCCTCGACGGCGATCGGGAGGAGCGGTTCGGGGAGGGTCCAGCCTTCGAGGGCGACGGGGTGGCCGGGGTCGTGGACGGTGTCGCCGGCGCGCGCGGTGGTGAGTTTCGCGGCGCAGACGAGGTCGCCGGCGACGGCGTGCGGGACGGGGCGCTGGGCCTTGCCGAAGGGGCTGGTGAGGGCGGTGACGCGTTCGTCGCCGTTCTGGTCGGCGGTGTGGGCGGGGCCGACGAGGCGGATCCTGGTGTCGGGGCGCAGGGTGCCGGCGTACAGGCGCAGCAGGCTGATCCGTCCGACGTAGGCGTCGCCGGTGACGCGGACGACCTGGGCGGCGAGCGGGGCGTCGGGGTCGCACTCGGGGGCGGGGCGGGTGCGTTCGGTGGGGTCGGGGAAGGTGTGCGCGACGAGGTCGAGGAGTTCGGCGGCGCCGAGGCCGTTCTCGCTGGTGGGGACGGCGGGGTGGAGGGCGCAGGAGAGGACCTCGCGGCGCAGGCCGGCTTCGAGGGAGTCGGTGTCGAGGGTGTCGCCGGAGAGGTAGCGCTCCATGAGGGTGTCGTCCTGGCCGGAGATGGCTTCGACGAGGCTGTCGTGGGCGGGGGCGGTGTCTGGCAGGGGGTCGGCGTCGCCGTAGGTGTCGCCGGTGAGGAGGTCGACGCTGCCGTCGGGGTGTCCGTCGTGGTGGACGGGCAGGAAGAGCGGGCGCAGGGTGTCCGGGCCGAGTCCGAAGGCGTCGTGGCAGGCGGTGAGGATGTCGTCGAAGCCGGTGTGGGCGAGGTCGAGTTTGGCGACGGCGATGGCGCGGGGGATGCCCTCGGCGGCGCATTCGCGCCACAGGGCGCGGGTGGGGGCGGTGACCGGGTCGGTGGCGGAGACGACGAAGACGGCGGCGTCGGCGGCGTGCAGGGCGGCGCGCAGGTCGGCGGCGAAGTCGGGGTGGCCGGGCGGGTCGATCAGGTTGATCTTGACGCCCTTCCATTCGAGCGGGAGGAGCGAGAGCTGGACGGAGCGCTGCTGCTGGTGCTCGATGTCCTCGTGGTCGGAGACGGTGGTGCCGTCGGTGACGCGGCCGGCCCGGCCGGTGGCGCCGGCGGCGAGGGCGAGGGATTCGGCGAGGGTGGTCTTGCCCACACCGCTGGGGCCGATGAGGACGACGTTGCGCAGGTCCTTCGGGCCGGTGACGGCGGGTGCCTGGCCGGCTCGTGCCGTGCTGCGGTCGGGCATCGGGGTCTCCTCCCGTGGCGCCGAGGCTTGTCCATCGCAGTCTAGGGTCGGGTGTCGAAGTGGCGCGTGTCGTACGGCCGATCGGTGATCGTGCGTGTGCACGGCGTGGCGGGGGCGGCGTCCGGCGGTGCGTGCGCCGGAGCGTGTCCTCGGCCTGGCTACGATGGGTGGGCCGGACGGGCTGATCCGCCCGGCCGTCTGCCGCGCGTTCTGCGCCAGGCGGGTATCTGGGAGATCGGAGCGGCTGGGAAGGCCATGCTCAACAAATACGCGCGTGCCTTCTTCACACGTGTCCTGACCCCGTTCGCCGCGTTCCTGATCCGGCTGGGCGTGAGCCCGGACGCCGTGACGCTGATCGGTACCGCCGGCTCGGTGGCCGGTGCGCTGGTGTTCTTCCCGCGCGGGGAGTTCTTCTGGGGCACCATCACGATCACGCTGTTCATCTTCTCGGACCTGGTGGACGGGAACATGGCCCGCCAGCTGGGCCGGAGCACGAAGTGGGGGGCGTTCCTCGACTCCACCCTGGACCGGGTCGCCGATGCGGCGATCTTCGGCGGCCTGGCGATGTGGTACGCGGGCAAGGGTGACAACAACCTGCTCTGTGCGGTGGCGATCTTCTGCCTGGCGAGCGGTCTGGTGGTGTCGTACACGAAGGCGCGGGCGGAGAGCCAGGGCCTGCCGTGCGACGTGTCGGGGCTGGTGGAGCGGGCCGAGCGGCTGGTGGCCAGCCTGGTGGCGGCCGGGGTCGCGGGTCTGCACAAATTCGGTGTGCCGTACGTGGAGTGGCTGCTGCCGGTGGCGCTGTGGCTGGTGGCGGCGGGCAGCCTGGTGACGGTGTTCCAGCGGATGCTGACCGTGCGCCGGGAGGCGTTCGAGGCCGACCGAGCGGCGGCCGGGAGCTGATGGGGGGCGTCCTGCGGTGACGGACCGACTGGTGTACTGGGCGTACGCGCTGGGGTGGGGGCTGCTGAAGCACCTGCCGGAGCGGGTGGCCCGCGGGCTGTTCGACCGGCTGGCGGACTACGCGTGGCGCAAGCGCGGCAAGCGGGTGCTCCAGCTGGAGGCGAATCTGCGCCGGGTCCGTCCGGGCCTGGACGAGGCCGCGGTGCGGGAGCTGTCCCGGGCCGGGATGCGCTCGTACCTGCGGTACTGGATGGAGTCGTTCCGGCTGCCGGTGTGGAGCCGGGAGCGGGTGGCCCGGGACGTCCAGGTGGAGGGCTTCGAGCACCTGCGGGAGTCGTTGGAGGCGGGGCGGGGCGCGGTGATAGCGCTGCCGCACATGGGCAACTGGGACCTCGCGGGGGCCTGGGTGGCGCAGCAGGGCTACCCGTTCACCACGGTCGCGGAGCGGTTGAAGCCGGAGCGGCTGTTCGACCGCTTCGTGGCGTTCCGGGAGGGCCTGGGCATGGAGGTCCTGGCGCTGACCGGCGGTTCGGTGAACGTGATCGGCACGCTGGCGCGGCGGTTGCGCGAGGGCCGGCTGGTCTGCCTGGTGGGGGACCGGGACCTGTCGGAGGCGGGCATCGGGGTGTCGTTCTTCGGTGAGCCGACCCGGATGCCGGCCGGTCCGGCGGCGCTGTGCCAGCGCACCGGGGCGGCGCTGCTGCCGGTGACCCTCTGGTACGACGGCCCGGTGCTGCGGGCGCGGATCCATCCCGAGGTGCCGGTGCCCGAGGAGGGCGACCGCAAGGAGCGCACCCGGGCGATGACCCAGGCGATGGCGCAGGTGTGGGAGCGGAGCATCCGCGAGCACCCGCAGGACTGGCACATGCTGCAGAAGTTCTGGCTGGCCGACCTGCCGGTCCGTGAGACGGTGAAGGCGGCGCCCGCGGAGCGCGCGGAGGCGGTCCCGGAGCCCGCGGCCGAGGCCTCCGGGTCCTGAGCCGTTCCGTCCTGCCCGCCCGCACCACTGTCCGAAGGAGCTTGAGGAACCCGTGAAGATCGGCATCGTCTGCCCGTACGACTGGGACGTCCCCGGTGGGGTGCAGTTCCACATCCGGGACCTGGCCGAGCACCTGATCGGTCTGGGGCACGAGGTGTCGGTGCTGGCGCCGGCCGAGGACGACGAGGCGCTGCCGCCGTACGTGGTCCCGGCCGGGCGGTCGGTGGCGGTGCCGTACAACGGGTCGGTGGCGCGGCTGAGTTTCGGGATCCTGTCGGCGGCCCGGGTGCGACGCTGGCTGCACGACGGGCGCTTCGACATCCTGCACGTGCACGAGCCGGCCGCGCCGAGCCTGTCGATGCTGGCCGCCTGGTCGGCGACCGGGCCGATGGTGGGGACCTTCCACACCTCCAATCCGCGTTCGCGGGTGATGATCGCGGCCTCGCCGATCCTCCAGCCGGGGCTGGAGAAGATGCGGGCCCGGATCGCGGTGTCGGAGTACGCCCGGCGCACCCTGGTGGAGCACCTGGGCGGGGACGCGGTGGTGATCCCGAACGGCGTGGACGTGGGGTTCTTCGCGGCGGCCGAGCCGGACGAGCGGTGGACCGGCGGCGCGGCGAAGGGGGAGCCGGGCACGATCGGCTTCATCGGCCGGATCAACGAGCCGCGCAAGGGCCTGCCGACGCTGCTGGCGGCGCTGCCGCGGATCCTGGCGGAGCGGCCGGGGGTGCGGCTGCTGGTGGCGGGCAAGGGCGACGAGGAGGAGGCCGTCGCGGGCCTGGCGCCCGAGGTGCGCCGGCAGGTGGAGTTCCTCGGCATGGTGAGCGACCGGGACAAGGCCCGGCTGCTGCGCAGCGTGGACCTGTACGTGGCGCCGAACACCGGGGGCGAGAGCTTCGGGATCATCCTGGTCGAGGCGATGTCGGCGGGCGCGCCGGTGCTGGCGAGCGATCTGGACGCGTTCAAGCAGGTGCTGGACGGCGGGGACGCGGGCGAGCTGTTCCCGGTGGAGGACGCGGACGCGCTGGCCCGTACGGCGCTGCGGCTGCTGGGTGATCCGGCGCGGCTGGAGGAGCTGCGGGAGGCGGCCTCGCGGCATGTGCGGCGGTTCGACTGGTCGACGGTGGGCGCGGACATCCTGGCGGTGTACGAGACGGTGACGGCCGGCGAGGCGGCGGTGGTCGAGGAGGACGTGCGGGGCGGGCGGCGCCGGTTCGGGCTGGCCCGGGACTGATCCGCCGCGGCGGTCCGGGCCGGTCCGGGACCGGTCCCGCGCGGCGGGCCGGGGCGCCGGTGGCGTTAGGGTCGGGCGTCCGTACCACTGCGATCCACGGGGGCAACGATGCCGCAGATCTCCGTCGACTACTCGGCCGGCCTGGCCGGAACCTTCGACCGCCGGGGCCTCGGCCTGGCGATCAACCGGCTGGCGGAGGCGACGATCGACGCGAAGCCGGAGTCCTGCAAGACGGTGTTCCGGCAGAGCGAGGTGCTGGTGGTCGGCACCAGCGGGGCGGCGGCCGACGCCCAGGTGTTCGTGGAGTTCCAGATCTTCCCGGGCCGTTCGCCGGAGGCGAAGGCGGCGCTGAGCGAGGGCGTGCTGGCGCTGCTGGCGCAGTACGTCCGGCCGCGGCCGGGTACCCGGCTGTTCACGGCGGTGAACATCGCGGACATCGACCGGGAGAGCTACCGGAACGCGACCGCCCAGGGCTGAACCGGTGACACCCGGTAACGTAGCGGCCCGTGACTACCTGGATCTGGGCCGGCGTGGCCGTGGTGCTGTTCGGCATGTACCTGAGTTGGACGGCCGGTCGTCTGGACCGGCTGCACGCCCGGATCGACGCCGCGCGCGCGGCGCTGGACGCGCAGCTGGTCCGCCGGGCCTCGGTGGCGTTGGAGCTGGCGACGTCCTCGCTGCTGGATCCGGCGGCCTCGCTGCTGCTGCTGGACGCGGCGCACGCGGCCCGGCAGGCCGACGACGAGCAGCGCGAGGTGGCGGAGAGCCAGCTGAGCCTGGCGCTGCGGGCGGTGTTCGAGGAGCCGGAGCAGATGGCGGCGCTGGCGGCCGAGCCGGGTGGCGAGGACGCGGTTCGTGATCTGACGGCCGCGGTGCGGCGGGTGCCGATGGCCCGGCGGTTCCACAACGACGCGGTGCGGGCGGCCCGGGCGGTGCGCGAGCACCGGCTGGTGCGGTACTTCCGGCTGGCGGGGAAGGCGCCCTTCCCGCTGGCGTTCGAAATGGACGATGCCCCGCCGCCCGCTCTCACGCCCGAAGGGGCACCTGCTTAAGGTGTCCCCCGGATACGGCCCGTTTGTCGTGTCCCGTCGTCCTGGCTGGACTTGGTGGCGCATGGTTGGGTCACCCGTTCTGCCTACCATAGGGCGATAGCACTGATTCATCTTCGAGTGAGGTCTCACGTGTCCACCACCCCCACCACCGCAGACCAGCCGCAGATCGGCACCGCCCGGGTCAAGCGCGGCATGGCCGAGCAGCTCAAGGGCGGTGTGATCATGGACGTGGTCAACGCCGAGCAGGCCAAGATCGCCGAGGACGCCGGCGCGGTCGCCGTCATGGCCCTGGAGCGGGTCCCCGCGGACATCCGCAAGGACGGCGGCGTGGCCCGCATGTCCGACCCGAACATGATCGAGGAGATCATCGCCGCGGTCTCCATCCCGGTGATGGCCAAGTCCCGCATCGGCCACTTCGTCGAGGCCCAGGTGCTCCAGTCGCTGGGCGTCGACTACATCGACGAGTCCGAGGTGCTGACCCCGGCCGACGAGGTCAACCACTCGGACAAGTTCGCCTTCACCACCCCCTTCGTCTGCGGTGCCACCAACCTGGGCGAGGCCCTGCGCCGCATCGCCGAGGGCGCGGCCATGATCCGCTCGAAGGGCGAGGCCGGCACCGGCAACGTCGTCGAGGCCGTCCGCCACCTGCGCCAGATCAAGAACGAGATCGGCCAGCTGCGCGCCCTGGACAACAACGAGCTGTACGCCGCCGCCAAGGAGCTGCGCGCCCCGTACGAGCTGGTCAAGGAGGTCGCCGAGCTCGGCAAGCTGCCGGTCGTGCTGTTCTCCGCCGGTGGCGTCGCCACCCCGGCCGACGCCGCGCTGATGCGCCAGCTGGGCGCCGAGGGCGTCTTCGTCGGCTCCGGCATCTTCAAGTCGGGCGACCCGGCCAAGCGTGCCGCCGCCATCGTGAAGGCCACCACCTTCTTCGACGACCCGAAGGTCATCGCGGACGCGTCCCGCAACCTGGGCGAGGCCATGGTCGGCATCAACTGCGACACCCTGCCGGAGACCGAGCGCTACGCCAAGCGCGGCTGGTAGTCGCCCGGTAGTCCTGGGCCGGCCCGCCGCAGCGCCTCGGCGCGCGGCGGGCCGC